>DUVM01000135.1 GCA_012841045.1 Tissierellia bacterium
GACATTGGCGCGGTGGAGGAAGAAGATGCATTTTAGTGCAGAGCACGTTTTAAAAGAATGCCGTGACAAGGAGATATCGATCTCTTCTTTTTTTCGAGACCTAGAAGCAGAACAAGCTTCGATGACGGGGGAAGCTCTCGATGAGCAGATGCTTCAGATTCTTTCGGTTATGCAAGAATCAGCGGAGCGGGCACTCGAAAAGCCGACGTATTCACTCTCGGGCATGACAGGCGGTGACGCCTCGAAAGCGTGGGAACACCGAAGAAAGAACACACTGTTAGGAGAGTTTGTGATGGGAAGCGTCGCTCGAGCTCTTTCTACATCTGAGGTGAACGCCTCCATGGGAAAAATCGTTGCGGCCCCGACAGCCGGAGCGTCGGGCATTTTGCCGGCAGCTCTTTTTGGAGCAAAAGAAAGACTGCAGCTTACGATGGAAGAACTCCTTCCCGGACTCTACACCGCCGGAGCGATAGGAAAGATCGTGGCGCAGGAGGCGACCATCAGCGGGGCGGATGGAGGATGTCAGGCGGAGTGTGGCACGGCGGCAGCCATGAGTGCTGCGGGTCTGACAGAACTCTTCGGAGGTACGCCGGAAGCGTGCTTTCACGCAGCGAGCTTTGCGCTGATCCATGTTCTGGGGCTTGTGAGTGATCCGATTGCAGGATTTGTGGAATTTCCTTGCTCGTTACGAAATGCCTCGGGCCTTGTCAACGCCTTTGTCAGCGCAGATATGGCTTGCGCGGGTATCGAGTCATTGGTTCCTTTTGACGAAGTGGTTGAAGCCATGCATAAGGTGGGAAAAGCCATGCCAGAAGCCCTGCGCGAGACGGCGCTTGGTGGCATTGCCGCGACGCCTACCGCCAAGAAATGTGAGAAAAAGTTTCTCTGAGCCTTCTCCTTCTTTTAGAGAAAAGGGAGTGCGCCTCTGTCAGATAGCATCGCCTCGAGAAGACAGGTCGAGGAGCTGGAAGGGTGTTTGACACTCTGAAGAAACATATGCTAGACTGAGGCTGTCAATTGAATATGTTAAGTTAGGGAAGATTGTGCAAATCAATCACAGCCCCCGCTACTGTAAGTGTCTTGCAGCGCAATATACCACTGGATATCCGGGAAGGTGCGACTGCTTACAAACACGAGTCAGGAAACCTACTTTTACGGTCATCTTTCGGTGGGAAAGAACGGAATATGTCCCCACTTATGTGGGTTTTTTATTTTCTAAGACTCCCGCCGATGAGGAACTATCGGTCATGAAACATCACAAGAACAATCTATGGATCTTACTGTCTCTGTTCATCCTATGCATCGTATTTTTTATGCTGAGTATCATGATGGGTGCGGTGGATATCACATTCACAGAAGCCCTTGAGGCTTTTCTTAAAGGCGAGAATACGCCGCATCTACGCATTTTATTACATATTCGCCTGCCCCGCACACTGGTGGCGATGCTGGTGGGAAGCGCTCTGGCGCTCGCCGGCGCCATCTTGCAGGGGGTGATGCGAAATCCTTTGGCGACCCCCAACATCATCGGTGTTTCAAGCGGAGCCGGTCTGTCAGCACTGACGATCATGATTTTGTTTCCTTCTTTCTTTTATCTGGTGCCCATAGGAGCCTTTGTGGGGGCTCTTCTGACCACCGCTATGATCTACACCCTCGCGTGGAAAAGAGGCATCGTTCCTACGAGATTGATTCTTGCAGGGGTAGCGGTCAACACCGTTTTGGGGGCGGGAAACAATATTCTCCTATCGACGTATCCACAGCGCGTAGGCGGTGTGATTCACTTTCTGGTCGGTGGACTTTCAGGTGTGGGATGGAAGGACGTCAGGATGATTACGCCTTACATTCTGGTGTCACTTTTTATCACCCTCTTCTTTTCTCAGAAGATGAATATTCTCATGCTCGGAGACGAACTGGCGACAGGTCTTGGCTTACAGGTCGAGCGGGTTCGAAGGACACTGATCGTGCTCTCGTCGCTTCTTGCAGGAAGCGCCGTCAGCGCCGTGGGGCTTTTGGGATTTGTCGGGCTGATCGTGCCGCACATGGCGCGTCTGTTTGTGGGAAACGATCATCGCTGGCTGTTTCCGACTTCAATCTTTCTGGGAAGTCTGACCCTGATGGCCTGCGACCTGATTGCCCGGATGATCTTTGCTCCGGTGGAGGTTCCGGTGGGTGTCATCATGAGTATCCTGGGAGGCCCATTTTTCCTATTCATTTTACGAAGACAATATAGAGGACATGGCCATGATCGTTCTTGAAGGAAGAAATCTGACGCTCTCTTATACAACGCGACCCGTCATCGAGCGGGCTTCTCTGGCTGTTCGTCAGGGAGAGATCCTCTCTCTGATCGGACCCAACGGCTCCGGGAAATCGACGCTATTAAAAGCACTCTGTCGACTGATGAAGCCTGAGAGTGGAGAGGTGCGTCTGTTTGGAGAAGATATCTGGAAGATTCCGACAAAGGAAGTCGCCGGAAAAGTCGCTATCGTGCCTCAGGTGAAGCATGTTCCCGCCGAGGTGACGGTGCGAGATCTGGTCGGCTTCGGAAGATTTCCACACATGAAATTCGCCCACTCCATGAGCAGAGAAGATGAGATGCGGGTGGAGGAAGCTATCGCAACGACGAAGCTTGAAAAACAGGCGGATCGATTGGTTGCGACACTATCTGGCGGTGAGAGACAGCGCGCCTGGATTGCCATGGCTCTGGCGCAGACTCCGCAGATCTTGATTTTGGATGAGCCGACAACATTTCTTGACATCTCTCATCAGCTCGAGATCATGGAGACGATCTGTAAGCTCAATCGAGAAAGCCATATGACGATCATCATGGTGCTCCATGACATCAATCAGGCCGTCCGCTTCTCAGACACGATCTGCGCGATAAAAAGCGGGGAGATCGTGGCGGTGGAAAAAGCGAAGGAGCTGATGACAAAAGAGCGAATTCAAGCGCTCTTTGGAGTGGAAGGTGCCGTCTTTGAGGATCCGGAGCACGCATGTCCCTTCTTCATCCCTCATCGTTCGATCGACAAAATATCCAAGATGACAAATCGGAGGCAACTATGAAACAAACGAAGCTATTTCTGATCCTGTTGGTCTTAAGTCTGATTTTAGTAGGCTGCACGAAAGAGCCAGAGGTCCCGCAGACATCTACCCCTGTGGAACCGGTTCAGCAGCAAGAGCAAGTGCAGGAGCAAGAGCAAGAGCAGGAGCAAAACATGTCCGTCTCTCGTGACGGCGTCGACTATTACGATAAGTTTGGAGTCGTACAGAGTGAAGACACCGTGACGGTGGTGGACTCTCTAGACCATGAGGTCACGATCCCCAAGCAGCCGAAAAAAGTCGCCATACTCTACAACTCGTACTTGTCCCTGTGGGATCTGATGGGCGGAGACGTAGTGGCAGTGGTAGAGCAGGCGGATGAAAAGCCTGTAGAAGGGCTCGATCACGCCGAAGTGATTGGAAAGCCCACGGATCCGAACATAGAAAAAATCCTCGAGATTGAGCCGGACTTTTGCGTGCTCACCCCCGTATCTGCCAATAAAGAATTGGCCGCAAGGCTTAACGAGATGGGCATTCCCACCATCTATATGGAGGGAAGGAAAAAAGACGACTACTACAAAGTCGTACGCCTCTTCTCCGCTCTACTAGAAGATGAGAGCATGTTCGAAAAGTATGCGCTGGATATCGAGGAGGAGATTCAACAGATTCTTGCCAAGGTGCCTGAAGCAGAACCGCAAAAGATTCTTCTGATGATGTCGACGGCCAAAGGGGTCACTGTGCGAAACAACCAGAGCCTAAATGGAGAGATGCTCGCGGATCTTCACACAGTAAACATTGCCGATAACGCCGTTTCCGGCGATCGATCCGAAGTGTTTAGTATGGAGCAGATTGTGCAGGAGGATCCCGATGTGATCTTCGTGACGGAGATGGGCTCAGACCTTGAAGCCATCGCGCAAAAGCGACAGGAAATGCTCGAAAATGATCCGGTGTGGGGTGAGCTCTCCGCCGTGAAAAACGGTCGCTATCATATCCTCCCGAAAGATCTATTCACCTATCGACCCAATCAATATTATCCGGAAGCCTACTCCATCTTGGCAAAACATCTCTATCCGGACATCTTCGGAGAATAAACAGACGTACTGACAGGGGAAGTCAGGTGAGAATCCTGCGCGGGTGCGCCACCGTGAATGCAAGCCGGGTTACCTGTCAACATATGTTGGAAGACACTTTGATCGCAGCGACAACCTGCGAGAGATGGGAGCGAATCGCTCCGGAGGTCAATATGTCTAGAACACACAAATTTTTACTCTCCCTTTCCATTGCCTGCGCCTGTATTTTCGGGTTTACTCAGCAGGCGGCTGCCATGCACATTATGGAGGGCTATCTTCCTCTCGTGCATGCCATTGGATGGGGAGCGCTGGCTCTTCCTTTTGTCGTCGTCGGCTACTTCAAGATGAACAAGGTACTTAAAAAAGACAGAAGAGCGTTACTCCTTCTTGCGATGGTGGGCGCCTATGCGTTCGTTCTTTCCGCCCTGAAAATTCCCAGTGTGACGGGGAGCTCGTCGCATCCGACGGGTACGGGGCTTGGCGCCATTCTCTTTGGGGCCACACCTATGGCGCTGATCAGCTTGCTGGTTCTTTTGTTTCAGGCACTTCTTCTTGCCCATGGTGGGCTGACGACGCTTGGCGCCAATGTCTTTAGCATGGGAATCGTCGGTCCCTTTGTGACGGTAGGCGTCTACTCACTGGTGAAAAAGATCAGCGGCAATACGAAGGTCGCCGTGTTTTTCGCTGCGGCGCTGGGAAATCTGATGACCTATGTGGTGACGTCGTCGCAACTGGCTCTGGCTCATCCCGATGCAGCCGGCGGAATCCTAGGAGCCTTTACTAAATTTGCAGCGATCTTTGCCCTCACACAGATTCCGCTTGCGGTGGTGGAAGGGATCTTGACGGTGGTGGTCGTGATCGGTCTTGAGAGTTTTGCGGCACCCGAACTTCGCTCGCTCGGCTATGAAGGAGGCAGACAATGAAGCGCACCACATTAGTGCTGTTCTTACTGCTCTTGGCGGTGGTGATCAGCGTGATACCGCTCCTTCTCATAAGAGATTCTGAGTTTGAAGGAGCTGACGGACAAGCAGAAGAGATGATATCGGAAATTAATCCGGAGTATGAGCCGTGGGCAGAGAGTCTCATCGAGCCTCCGGGAGGTGAGACGGAGAGCCTACTCTTTGCACTCCAAGCAGCTCTTGGGACGCTGGTGATCGGCTTTGGCTTTGGCTATCTCTTTGCCAGAAAACGCTTTCTATCAGAAGAGAGTCTCAGTTGAAGAAAGGCGTGATTCTGCTGTGGCGCACCCTCGTATACAGTGCATTCTTTCAGCTTCTCTTTGATTTCCCCGGCGCAGTGTATTCTCTTGTGCCGGGGGCCGTAACGGCTCTTGTGCTCTCTACGACAAAAGTGTCGGATCTGATGCTGATCGATTACACGGCGTATCGCAGTCCGCTTCGAAGGATTGAGGGTCTCTACAAGCTGATCTTTTTTCTCTTCTGTCTATTGCTGTCGATATCACGTGTCTCCGGTCGATTTTCCCTTTCGCTGTTTCTTTTCCAGGCGATACTGATGATCGGACCGGGCAAGGTCCCATTGAAGAGATATCTCCGCTTTCTTGAAGCGCCGGTGATGTTTCTTCTGATGGGAGCCATAGGGATTGCGCTTGAGCTCGACGTGTTCCCTCTGACTGTGAGTGTCTCTCAAGCCTCGTTCTTTCGGGCGCAGGAAGTGACACGCACAGCACTTTGTGCGATCAGCTGTCTCTATTCTCTGAGTCTTTCGACCCCTTTGAATCAGCTGATGCAGACACTCAGAAAAATCAAAATACCTGAGAGGATGATTGAGTTGATGATCGTCCTCTACCGCTACATCTTTGTGCTGTTCACCATGTACTATCCGATGAAGCGAGCGCTGATCATGCGCGGGGGAAACAACTTGCGAGGTCATGGGATGCTGTGGAGTTCTCTTTTTAAAAGAAGCTATGAAAGAGCGGATCATTCGATGCGCTCCATGCTCTCACGCGGGTACGACGGCAGCGTGCAATTTTTGAGTGTCCCGGTGGCCACAGCGCGAGGGCTCCTTCCCATGCTCGTGGGCATGGCTCTCGTCTTGGCAGGGGCGTGGCTGTTATGACGGAGAAAAGATGTGTGTTAGAGGCAAAAGATCTCGTGTTTTCTTACGAGACGACCCCGAACGTCATCAGGGGTATCTCCATGAAAGCCTTTCCAGGAGAGAGAATCATCTTTCTAGGAGGAAACGGCGAGGGAAAGAGCACGCTTCTCTACCTTTTAGCCGGTCTCTTCCCGCCCGAGTCAGGTGCCATCGAGATTGACGGAGAACGGGTCGACCCGGGAAAGGACGTACCGCCCCATCTGAGAAAAAAGACAGGTTTTCTCTTTCAGGAGTCAGAGGATCAGATTTTAGGCGCTACGGTCTATGAAGACATTTCCTTTGGCCCTATGAATATGAAGCTTGAGGAAGAAGATATCCGCTCCGGCGTGGAGAAAGCCATTGAGATGACGGGACTTGAGGGGCTTGAAGAAAGGCCTACGCACTATCTTTCTGGAGGGGAGAAGAAGCGCCTTTGCCTGGCGTCGACTTTTGTGATGGAGCCGAAGATTCTCTTTTGCGACGAGCCGTTTAATTCTCTGGATAGCTCCATGAAAGAAAAGGTGGAAAACTATCTTTGGGACTACAGCTTGAAGGGAAACACGCTTCTTCTTGCCACTCACGACGTGGATTTTGCCTGGCGTTTTGCCACGCGCATCCTCCTCATTCACGGAGGACAGATTCTTTTGGATCAGGCGCCGGAGGATTTCTTTCAACATAAACCATTACTGGAACAAGTCAATCTGCCGATGCCGCTGCTTCTTTCTCTTGCAGAGACGATGGGGTGCAAAGGCAGGCCAAAAACACTGGAGGAGTTCATTGAAGAACAGGAAAAAAACAGGCATCGTACTGGTGCACTTCGGGACCACGTATGATGAAGCCAGAGCCAACACGATGGATGTGTTAGAAGCCGAGGTAAGAGAACAATTTCCCGAGGCCGAGGTGCTCACGGCTTTTACGAGCAATATCGTCAGAAAGAGGCTAAAAAACAGAGGGATCGACTATCCGGATTTGCCCGAGGCACTAAGTGCGTTGAAAAAACAGGGAATGGAAACGGTTATCCTTCTTCTGAGCCTTCTTCTTGAAGGACAGGAGTACGAAAAAGTGCTCTCGCAGGCAAAGGAGTTTGAAGAGGCATTTTCTATGAGCATCAGTCCGCCTCTTTTAAGAGAAGAATCCCTGGAAGACGTGGCAGAGCTTCTACAAGAGATCTATCCTCTTCAAGAGGGGGAGCAGATTGTTTTCATGGGCCATGGGAGCCGCTACCCAAGTGATGCTCTCTATCGAGCGCTAGAAAAAGTTCTTCAAAAGAAGGGATACACGGCGTATATTGCGACGCTTGAGGGAAAAGAAGGCATCGATGACCTTCTCCCAGCACTGACACAACATCGAGACTCCCGGCTTCTGTTGGCTCCTTTTTTGTATGTAGCGGGAGATCATGCTCACCATGACATGGTGGAAAATGACGACAGTTGGAAGAAGATCCTGGAGGATAAAGGCTATCAGGTGGAAGCCAAGTGCATTGGACTGGGAGAGTTTCAAGAGGTCCGGGCATGGTACCGCAGAAAACTCTCGGAGCTCTTGTCATGAGCGGCCGTTTTTACGGAGTGGGAGTGGGCCCGGGGGATCCACAGCTACTGACCCTCCAAGCGTTAAAAGTCTTACAAGAATCCCAGGTGATTGCCGCTCCCAGGACCAAGGGAGAAAACACAATGGCTCTCGATATTGTCTCGCAAGTGGTAGATCTCCGTGACAAAGAGATTGTCTGGCTGGATTTTGCTATGAAACGCGATCCGAAAGCGCGCGCTTCCTCTCAGAAAAACAATACGGAATTGCTCCTTGCGCCGCTTCGACAGGGAAAGTCCGTGGCGATGCTCTCGATAGGAGATGCGTCCACGTTTTCAAATGTCTCGTATTTTATTGACGCGGTGAAGGAAGACGGCCACGAAGTTGTGATCGTGGCGGGGATTACCGCTTTTAGTGCGGCCGCGGCCAAATGGCAGGTGAGCCTGACGGCGCGCGATGAACCTCTCACCATCATTCCCGCCGGGGCGACCGACTTGGACGAGGTGCTTGCCCTTAAGGGAAGTAAGATTTTGATGAAGCCGACGATGCCGGTGGAGAAACTCATCGCCTCCCTTGAAAGAGCGGGGGTGCTTGAGGAGACAAGGCTTGCTGAGCGCATCACATGGCCGGAAGAGAGAACTCTTGACTCGATGAAAGGTGTCACCGAAGAGCTTGGGTATTTTACGACGCTTTTTGTCCCTGCGAAAGAAAAAGAGATCTAGATGGATACTTTCCGGTGGGTGGAGGGAAAGTTCCTTCGGCGAGGGTTCACGACCGGCACCTGTGCTGCTGCGGCCGCCAAAGCGGCAGTGTGGATGCTCCTCCATCAGGAAAACATCTCCTCGATCACGGTGACAACGCCGCACAAAGAAGAACTCACTCTCGCGATTGACGAGGCTTCATATGAACGTGACATGGCCATCTGCGCGGTGAAAAAAGATGCCGGCGACGATCCGGATGTCACCCACGGGCTTTTGATCTTCTGTGAAGCAAAAAAGATCGAGGAAGGCATCACCCTTACAGGTGGCCCAGGCGTTGGAAGAGTGACAAAGCCCGGGCTCGATCAGCCTCCGGGAGAAGCCGCCATCAACTCCGTTCCCCGAAACATGATCATGAGCGAGGTCCGGGAAGTCTGCCAGGAGGCGGGCTATGAAGGAGGCATTCACCTCGAGATCCGCGTGCCTGGTGGTGAAGAGGTGGCAAAAAAGACATTCAATCCTCGACTGGGCATCGAAGGGGGTATTTCCATTATCGGCACCAGCGGCATCGTAGAGCCGATGAGCCATCAGGCGATTGTGGAGACGGTGAAGCTCGAGCTGTCTCAACTTGCTCGGAGTGGTTCTACGCGAGTGCTTCTGACGCCCGGAAACTATGGAGAAACCTTTTCAAAAGAAACTCTTGCGTTGTCCATGAACGAACACGTATCCTGCTCGAACTACGTGGGAGATGCGATCGACATGGCGGTGGAGAAAGGTTTTTCAAAGATCTTATTAGTGGGGCATATCGGAAAACTCATCAAGCTCGCTTTAGGGCTGCGAAACACTCATTCGAGCATGGGAGATGGAAGGATGGAAGCCTTGGTCGCCTGCGCGCTTGAAGCAGGAGCGGATGCACATCTTCTAAGGCAGGTCCTCTCCAGCGTGACCACCGATGCCGCCCTCAAATGGATAGAGGATGTGGGTCTTTTAGAAGAGACCATGAGGCAGGTGAAACGGCGAGTGGAAGAGACTCTTCAGCGCTGGGTGGATGAA
>DUVM01000136.1 GCA_012841045.1 Tissierellia bacterium
CCATCGTTTCGTCAAAAAATAAGATGTTCTCTATGGGCTTTTCCTGTAACACCTTCGGATTGTTCGTCCAAATAACCATATTCAGCCTTTGTTGAATAGTATTTACCCAATTATAGCATAGAAGCTCATAAGGAAAGCGGATAGAGAAAGGCAAAAGAAACACCATCGGATATCTTGGTGAAAAAACAGAGACAGATCAGATAAAAGAAACAATTATAAGATAAATCAAGGTAGGAAATGAGTATTTATCAAAAATAAGAGATCAAATGAAATGAACAAAGCCAATAATAACAGATATCTAGGTAATTATGAATAATACGAGACGATATATAGAAACATCTCAATGATGTTGGAAGTTTGCAAGAGGAATTGTGTCCAGATCGAGTGGGTCGTTACAATTGAAAAAGCAGAGCGTCCAGAAAACATAAGAACAGCATACTATTTCATCAGTGTAATATAAACTGTGGAATGGTGACCGATCGATCCGAATTATTCAAGGTGGAGAAAAAATGCTAATAATGACAGGCGAAAAACAATCGAGTGGCACTGGACTGGCTGGATTTCAAGCTTTTATTATCTTCTTCTCAAGAGAGACATGTTTTCCTACTTGTACTTTTTTTATTGTAGCGATTTAAATAGTGAAATTCCATATACTTTTACCTGAAAAAGTATTGACAAGTGCAGGGGCAACTGCTATCTTATAGGTAACATGAATAGTGATTCATGATTTATCTTTTAACTCCGGAGTACCCTTGTCGGAATATTACTATTTAAGGAGGACTTAATGGATATTTCTAAAAACAAGGATGCCATGGTCATTCTCATCGCTGTTCTCTGGCTTGCCTGTATAGTGTTGGGAACGATTGGTTACCATGTGTTGGCCATGTGTCTGGGTGTTGTGCTGATGCTGTTGCACGCACTTTTAGGTGTGGCGCACAATGATGTCGTCAATAAAAAATTCCTCGTCTATCCACTACTTATTTGGGCTGGGCTCTGGATCGCATCGTTTCTCCTTTCGGGTTATTATGGAGATTTGTTTGCAGGACAGATGCCCAGTTTTACTGTTCTGGGGTTGCATCCATCGTTCGCTCCGACCGTGTTTTTCTATTGGATCGGCGGGCAGCTGACCCTGAATCTGGGCTTATATCTGTACGCTGACAAGTGGCTCTCCGAAGAGCAGTGGGAGCAGTTCCTTGACAAAGTGAAATCACTGAAGGAGGTAGAATAATGCCTCAGAGTACAATTATTCTTATCGTCATTTTTTCCGGCCTGATGATCGCTGTTTCATTTTTGATCGGTCTTTGGAGTCAAAAGAAAGCAGATAGTGCGCAGGCATACTTCGGCGCCACGGCTATGTTTGGTCCGGTCGCCGTCGGTCTTTCCAGTATGGCCGGTATTGCCAGTGCCTTTGCGCTGGTCGGCGTCCCGGGTATTATTTACGCCACCGGTAACACCATGACTTTTTGGATGCTCTCCGGCGGTGCTTTTGCCCTGGCGTATCTGATTCTCGGAAAACGCGTCCGCGCGATGGCGGAGGTGGCACCCATCTCTAGCCTCGGTGACATCATTGACATTCGCTTCAACAACAACCGACTGATTAAGGCGTTTGCAAGTATTATTATTACACTGGGCTGTGTCGGTTATCTCGCCGCGCAGATCTCCGCAGGCTCCGCGCTGATTGCTCATCTTCTTGGATGGAAGCCGATCGTTGCGGGTTTGATCATCTTCGGGATCCTCACCATTTACACCGTTTTGTCCGGTGAAGTCGGCGGCATTCTCACGCAGGCATTCCAAGGCTTTATCATGGTCGTGGCAGGTGTCGTCATGATCGCGGCGTTCTTCATCATCACCGGTGGATTCGGAAACGTCCTTGAGGCCGTTGCCGCCGCACCGGAAGTGATTGGATCAAACGGCGTCACCAAGGCGATGAGTCCCGACATGCTCGGTGCATGGGGACTGATGCCGGGTGGAATTGCTCTTACGTGGATGTTGATTCCGATCTTGGGCGCTGTCGGTCAGCCGCAGATCCTCGTTCGCTTGTACGCTGTCAAGAACCCCAGAGATCTGCCCAAGGCGGGTATTGTCACCGCCATCACCCACACCATCGTCGGTTTTCTTGCTGTGTGTGTTGGGTATGGAGCTCTGTATCTGGTAGCCACCGGTGCTATTGAACCTCTTGCATCGGGCGATCAGGCCATCTATGCTTTTGCAGACTATGTCGGCATCTTCGCGCAGCTTCTCGTCTATGCCGCGGTTCTTGCCGCCGCTATGAGTTCGGCGAGTATGTTCCTGACCACCTCCTCGACTCTCTTGTCAAAAGACCTGCCCTCTGCTCTTGGGATCAACATTTCGCCTAAGAATCAAGTCAGTGTGTCAAGAGTGTTCATGTTTGTTCTCGGAATTGCTTCGATTGTCGTGAGCATCTACTCTACGGAAATGGTGGCACTTCTTGGCACCTTCGGATGGGGTACTCTTGTTTCAGGTACTTTCCCCGTCTTTATCCTAGGACTTCTCTGGGAACGCACCACGGAAAAGGGAGCTCTCTTTGGAGTGACATTCTCTCTGATCATGAACATCGTTCCGTTCTTCGGATTTAAGTACCCATCGGCGCTTCCCGCCTACTTCATTACGACGGCCCTTGCGGTGGCCATCACCGTTTTCGTCTCTCTCTTGACGAAAAAAGAACCGGTATCTGCTAAACTTGATGCGGTCATGAAACTTTAATCTAACGAATCAGCTGCGCACGGATTTTTCTGTGCGCGGCTCTTCAAGGAGTACATTGTGAAAATACTTGCTTTGGGGGGAAGCCCCCGCAAAGAAGGAAACACAGCCTGGTATCTCCAACGTGTGCTCGAAACGGCCGCAGCTCTTGGAGCGGAGGGAGAGCTGGTGGAACTTGGCGGGCTTGACATCGAAGGCTGCCGAGGGTGTTATGGCTGCGTCAAAGCCGGCAAATGCGTTGTAGAAGATGATTTCCAGGAAGTGTTTCAAAAATTGATAGAAGCTGACGGTATCTTATTCGGCTCACCTGTCTATCACGGTTCGATCACCTCGAAGCTCAAAGCGGTCATGGACCGAGCCGGGTTTAGCGGGCGCTGGGCTATGAATCAGATGAAAGACAAGGGAGAGGCGTATACCTGGAAAGGAACCGTCTTCTCTGACAAAGTCGTTGCTCCCGTCACCGTCGCCCGTCGTGCAGGTCAGAACTTTGCCTTTGCGCAGATTCTTCTCTGGGCGGCAGCCAATGACTGCATCATCGTCGGCAACACCTACTGGAACGTGGGAGCGGCCGGCAAAGGTGGCGCCAAGGATGCTTCAGAAGACGTGGAAGGAGTAGGTATCATGGACGGACTTGCTCACCGCATGGTGGAAACGATCCGCGCACTCGAAATGAGGGACGGACGATGAGCCGGGGCTGGATTGGCAACTATGCCTATCATAGGGCGAGAATTGACGACAAGTCGATAGCGATCGTCGATCTCGATACAAAAGAAGAATTTACTTATTTAGACTTGGAAAAACGAGCGAATCGTCTTGCCAGAGTTCTTCGCGACGACTGCGAAGTCAAAAAAGGAGACCGCGTTGCGTTTGTCTCCAGAAACCGCGTAGAGCTATTTGATGCGTTTTTTGCCACATCGAAACTCGGCGCGATTCTCGTGCCTTACAACGCAAGACTGAGTTCCAAAGAACTCTCTCTGCTGATTCGCTCGGAGACGCCAAAGGTGTTCTTCTACGAAGATGTCTTTGAGGAGTTGATTGCGGGCATAGACCCGGAAGTCAAACCGCTCACCATCGTTCTCAACGATTCAGAAGCGGGGTATGAGTCGCTCGTGAAGACAAAAAGCGATGACGCTGTGGTGTGTGAGGAATTGACACTGGACGATATCCATCTCATTATCCACACCGGTGGAACCACAGGACTTCCAAAAGGCGGGCTCGTCTCCCACGGCACCCTCTTGTTTAATTCATTCAACGAGATCTGCTCCTGGGGACTCAATCACGAGGACTCGGCGTTTCTGATTCTCCCGCTCTTTCACACAGGTGGATGGAATCTCTTGACGCTTCCTCTTTTACATGTGGGAGCAAAACTCTATATCAGCCGGGGCTTTGATCCGGCAAAAACACTGGAAGTGGTCGAGCAGGAGAAGACAACGCTGCTCTTCGGCGCCGCCACGCTGTTTCGCATGATTGCCGAGCAGCCTGGATTCAAAGACGCCGATCTTTCGAGTCTTCGATGGGCGATGGCAGGAGCCGCTCCGACACCGATTGCGGTGATGCAGGAGTACTGGGACAAAGGGGTGAAATTTGTACTGGGTTACGGCATGACAGAAGCCGGTCCCAACAATCTCTCGACCCCAGCGCATCTGATTGACCAAGAAGTGGTAGAGGCGAAATATGCCAGCGTCGGAAAGCCCATGTATCTCACGCTCGTCAAGCTTGTTGATGAAGACGGCAACGAAATCGCCGAACCCGATACGCCTGGAGAAATCCTCTGGAGCGGACCGCAGATCTTTAGCGGCTACTGGGACAATCCGGAAGAGACAGAAGAGACGCTTGTGGACGGCTGGGTGCATACAGGAGACATGGCCACAAGAGACGAAGACGGTTACTACTACATTGTTGGAAGAAAAAAGAACATGTTCATCTCCGGTGGAGAAAATGTCTTCCCGCCCGAGGTGGAGAGTGCTCTCTATGATATGGAAGAAGTGCGTGAATGCTGTGTATTCGGTGTGAAGGACGAAAAATGGGGAGAGGTCGGCAAGACCATCATTTCTCTACGACCCGGCGCAACGCTTGATAAAGCGACCGTGATCGATTTCCTCCGAAGCAAACTTGCTCGATACAAGGTTCCCCACTACGTGACGTTTGTCGATGATATTCCCAAGAACAACGTCGGAAAGATCGTCCTCAGAGATATCATCGAAATATATGGAGAGCCTGGAGACGTACAATGACGGTGGTGGGAATCCGCTCAATGGCTCATTATGTTCCTGAGCAGGTGCTCACAAGCGCTGACATTGCCAGGATGAGCGGTATTCCTGAAGAAATCATTCGAGAAAAGTTTGGCATCCACCAAATCCATAAAGCGCCGCCGGAAGAATCTGTGACGGATATGGGCGTCAAAGCGGCAAAGAAAGCTCTTGGAGAAATGGATCCTCAAGAGATTGACATGGTCGTGTACTGCGGAAGCGAGTACAAAGACTACTATCTGTTCAATGCCGCCGCCCGCATTGCACACCAAGTCGGTGCTTCCCGCGCCGCGGTGTTTGAAATCCACAATCTCTGCAGCGCCGGTGTCTGGTCTCTTAAGGTGTTAAAGAGCATGATGATTCAAGATGAGAGCCTCAAGAAGGTGCTGCTCGTGTCCTCCTCTAAGGAGGGGGATCTTATCAACTATGAAGACCAGGACAGCCGCTTCATGTTTAACTTCGGCGACGGCGCGGCAGCTGTGATCCTAGAGCGCGATTACCGACGAAATGTCATTTTAGAGAGCGCCATGATTGCAGACGGCCGTTTCTCTGGAGATGTCAGTGTACCGTGGATCGGGAGCGTCAATTTCAATGCATTTGATAAGATGCCTCCAAAAGGCCATTACCTCCAGGTCACGGATGTCCAGAGCATGAAGGAGCGTCTCGATCCGGTGACCCTCGACAACTTCCTTGAAGTGATGCGTCAGGCGGCAAAAAAGAGCGGGTTCGAAAAAATTGACTTTTTGGCTCCGATCTTTATGAAGCGCTCGATCGTCCTTCATCTCATGGAAGAGTTGGGGATCGACGAGGAGAAAACGTATGTCCTCGAAGAGTTCGGTCACTGCCAGAGCGCCGACAGCTTCATCTCACTCATTGAGGGAGAAAAAAGCGGAAGGCTGCAAGATGGTGATCGCGCGATCTTGGTGGCCGCTGGCACGGGTTATACTTGGGCCGCCACCGGCATCCAATGGGGAGAGTATCGTGGATGAACGGTACTACCATATCCCTTATGATGACCTAGTGATCGGACAGGAAGCGTCTTTGCAATTGGTGATGAGCGAAGAGCTCGTCAATGCATACTCGCATCTCATCGGAGACAAGGAATCGTTTCACGTCAGTGAAGAAGCAGCGCAAGTGTCGCGTTTTAAGCGGCGCGTGGCGCATGGGGTACACATCTTTTCCTATGTATCCTTTCTCATAGGGACCAAGCTTCCCGGCTTTGGCACCATCTATCTTTCGCAGAAGATAGACTATCACCACCCGGTCTATATCGGGGAGGAGATTGTCTGCAAGGTGCGTGTCCTTGAAAAGATGAGTTCAAAGCGTATCCGCCTAGAAACGCTTGTGCACATGGGAGAGACGCTGATTCTCAGCGGTGAAGGGATCGTCATGTGTTGGCGTTAACTAAAACGAGGATGTCACTTTACTGCACGACATGTTGTTGGTAACCGACGTATGTAAACGAAAAAGGATTACACAAGATCTTGTGTGATCCTTTTTTGATCAGAAAGAGAATATAGTCAAGCATACGAAGATTGAATCATTGAACGGATCGAAGAAAACAATAAATAGATCTTGGAGTAAAAAAAGATTTCATTCTTTCTTCGATGGGTTTATGATACATTTAGTGTCCGAAACCATTCTTTTAATAGTCCTCATGATCGGAGTCCTTATGAACAAACGTGTCGTCATTGCCCTAGGTGGCAATGCGCTAGAAGACAAAGAAGTCCCTTCCACAGCAGAAGCGCAGCTTGAGGTGGTCAGACGGACCAGTGAGTATATTGCCGACATCGTCGTCGAAGGGTATGAAGTTGCCATCGTGCACGGCAACGGTCCTCAAGTAGGTAGAATTCTTCTGGCCTCGGAGTCGGCTGCCGGCATCACCCCTTCTATGCCTTTTGATGTCTGCGGAGCCATGAGTCAAGGATACATCGGCTATCATATCCAACAGGCGCTAAAGCATGCTCTGGATAAGAGACAAGTCGATCTGCCGGTGGTGAGCCTAGTCACTCAGATGGAAGTCGATCCACAGGACCCTGCGTTTTCGGATCCTACAAAACCGATCGGACC
>DUVM01000137.1 GCA_012841045.1 Tissierellia bacterium
CCTCAGATCTACTACTACAAACCGTTGGTATATCCTTGTCCATTTTATGGCAGCAAGTTCTTGCTCTCCTTGAAGTAACCTACTGTTAATATTCGGTAAGGGAAGATGAATTCCTACTAGAAACTTGATTCGAGCTTGTTTATACTACCAAATGATGAGAATCCGTCAGAAAGATTGTACATTCCCTAAAATCCTGCCAAATACATGGTAGGTCTCCTTTCAAGACCCAAAGCGAGCCACCCATCCTTTATCTACCCATATTTAAAAACCTTCTACAACTTCATGGGAAGAAACAAAAAACCCTGTATCAACAGGGCTTATTAGGTACACTTTGGTCCGTCAAACGCAGTGGCAGAGTGCATGGGATGCCTTTTGGAAACGATGTCTATTTCCCCAAACGGTTCACTGAGATAGTAGCGAATCACCTGCTCAAGGATGAGCTGACCGTAATCCAATGCTTGATGGTCAAAGGTCATATCCGGATGATGAAGACCGGGAGTTGCCCCTGCTCCTAATCCGATATAGCCAGCTCGGATACCCAGATTCCTTGTAAATTCGTGGAAGTCTTCTGAGCCCGGCGTAACAATATCCGGAAGCAATCCTTCATCTCCCAATACGTCTCTAATGGCTTTCGCGTTGATCTGCATCACTTCCGGATCGTACGTTGCGCCCGGCTTGAATGCGATATTGTACTCTACTTTTGCACCGGTCGCCTTAGCAGCGTGCTCTATCGCATCTTTCAGCTTCTCTATGATTTTCTCCATCTCATCATTGTCCTGACACCGCACGTCAAGATACATGGACGCAGAGTCAGGAATCGCATTGCCTGCGCCTTCACCGGTATTGATCTTTGTTACTTTGATAGAATACGGTATGCGTGGGTCCGCCTCGATCATCTTTATGGCATTGGCGATCAGCACCGCCGTCTCAGCGGCATTGATACCCAAATGAGGTCTAGCTCCATGCGACATGAGACCTTGAATGTGGATACTGACAGGAGCAGCGGCAGCATGCCACAGCGCAGAGGTCGCCTCTCCCACCCTGCATTCCTGCACAGGGCGTATGTGAATCCCTACAATATCTGTCAGCTCTTTGAGCTTTCCGCTCTCTACCATGGAGCGTGCGCCTCCCAAAATCTCTTCAGCGGGTTGAAAGATCAAGAGGAGTTTTCCTCGTTCAATTCCCTCTTCCATCAGGGTCTTCGCTGCCGCAAGCAACATGGCGGAGTGCGCATCATGACCACAGGTGTGGCGATATTCTACTTTCCCGTTCACTTCATGTCTCAGTGCGTCCATATCCGCTCGTACACCTAGGACAGGACCCGGCTTGCTGCTATCAAGCGTCGCGATGATACCGGTCTTCGCGACACCAGTCTGCACGTCATATCCCATCTTATAAAGCTCTTTTGCAAGAAGCGCAGATGTCTCTATCTCTTCAAAACCCCCTTCAGGGATTTTGTGCAATGTATCAAAGATCGATTGTACGTAGCTCATCTATTTTCCTCATTTCTCAGTATTTTCCACGCTCATGATGCGCCGACTTACACTTCAAAGCGCCCTTTCATCAGGACCTCTCCTTCTTCCATCGCTACTTTACCCTTTGCGATCACATGGGTGATGTTCATCTCATCATCTAGTATCACCACATCCGCATCGGCGCCTTCTGTGAGTACTCCCTTTCTGCTATCGAGCCCCAAAACTCTGGCGGGGTTTTTCGTAAAGAAGAGGAGCGCCGTCTCCAGGGGCATATCTTCAGAAAGCAAGGCTTTTAGCATCGTCAGAAGTGTCTCTGATGTCATGTAGGTCAGTCCTATCGTGTTGCCTTCCTCATCAAAGCGGGGCTGACTGCCAAAGGCGTCGCTGGAGATGGTGATGCTTTTTTCGTCCACTCCTCTTTCTAGAA
>DUVM01000138.1 GCA_012841045.1 Tissierellia bacterium
CAAAGTGCAGGTGTCATTTTAGGCGCTGCGATTCCTGTTTTGGTTGTATCTCGTGCAGACAGCAGTGTCAGCAAACTCTACTCTATCGCACTGGGGAAGGTCTTAGCTTCTCAAGAAAGGAGTCATCATTGAAATATCTCATGTCAGGCAATGAGGCTGTTGCCAGAGCTTTGTATGAAGCCGGCGTTACGTTTGCAAGCGCTTATCCCGGCACACCTAGTACGGAGATTTTAGAGAGTCTCGTCCCTTATCATGAAGACATGTATGTCGAGTGGGCTCCAAATGAAAAAGTTGCTCTAGAGGCTGCCGTCGGTGCCTCGATGGCTGGTTTTCGCGCTGTCGCCGCTATGAAGCATGTCGGTCTCAATGTCGCAGCCGATCCGCTGATGACGGTCTCTTACACCGGTGTCAACGGCGGTCTTGTAATCGTCAGTGCAGATGACCCGGGAATGCACAGCTCACAAAATGAACAGGACAATCGACTCTACGCCCGATTGGCAAAGATCCCCTGTGTTGAGATCAGCGGGGCAAGAGAGGCAGCAGCGGCCATAAAGGAAGCGTATCAAATCAGTGAGTCATTCGACACGCCGGTTCTCTTTCGCATGACGACTCGCGTCTGCCACTCAAAGGAACTGGTGGAGGAGGGAGAAAGAGTCGCCTTTGATCCCATTACTTATGAAAAACATCCGACCAAATTTATCGCCGCACCTGCTAACGCAAGGAAGAGACGTCCTTTGGTGGAAGAGCGAGTGCAAAAGCTTGTCGCATACAGTGAGACCTCAGCACTGAACACAATCGAAGACAATGGAGCCTCTGTCGGTGTCATTGCCTCCGGAGTCAGTGTGCACTATGCGAAGGAAGTCTTTGACGAGAAGGCGAACTACTTGACGATCGGATTGACGTATCCACTACCCATGGAGAAAATACGCTCCTTTGTGCAGAGCGTGGAGACATGCTATGTCATAGAAGAGCTTGAGCCCTTCATTGAGGAACAGATCCGGCTCGCAGGTATTGACGTAATAGGCAAAGAGAAAATCCCCACAATGGGGGAGCTCAATGTCGACATTCTTCGAGAGGCTCTGTTTGGCGAAACGCCGACCTATCAACAAGCACCCGAAGAGTTTTTGGTCGCCCGACCGCCGATCTTGTGTTCTGGCTGCCCGCACAGAGGCTTTTTCTATGAAGCGAAAAAGTTCCGAGATATGATCGTGACCGGTGATATCGGTTGCTATACCTTAGGAGCTACGCCGCCTTTACAGGTGTCTGACTCGGTCGTCTGCATGGGAGCTTCTATCTCCATGGCGCACGGCGTCTACGCATCTATGGCAAAGAATGGAGAAAAGAAAAGAGTCATGGCGGTCATTGGAGACTCCACTTTCTTGCATTCCGGCATGACAAGCCTATTAAACAGCGTGTATAACAAGACACCGACCATCAATGTCATCCTAGATAACCGGATCACGGCCATGACCGGCCATCAGGAAAACCCGGGGACGGGCTACAATATTTTAGGAGAACCCGCAGCGGAAGTAGATTTTGAGAAGGTGGTGCGCGCCTTGGGAATAGAAAAGGTGCTGACCATCAATCCCTTAAAGCTCGGCAGTGTGCGAGAGGCCATTAAAGAATGTCTGGCATTCGACGAAGGGCCAAGCGTCATCATCACACGATGGCCCTGCGCGCTCAAACGCTACAGTGATCAAGACCATCAGGAATTTAATTTGCGATTACCAAAAAGCCAGGTGATAGAAGACTTGTGCAGAGGTTGTCGAAACTGCGTTCGCACAGGATGTCCTTCCATCCGATTCAATAAAGAGACAAAAAAGGCTTCTGTTGATGAAATCACCTGCGTAGGATGCGGCGTCTGTAGGGAATCTTGTCCTTTCGACGCCATCGTGGAAGGAGAGTTGCGATGACCAAGAGTATCCTTTTTGCCGGGGTGGGTGGACAGGGAATCCTTCTATCCAGTAAACTCCTCACAGCGGCTCTGATCGCGTCAGGTTATGACGTGAAGATGAGTGAAGTGCATGGCATGGCGCAGCGAGGCGGCAGCGTGACAACGCAAGTGCGCTTTGGAGAAAAAGTCCATTCGCCCATCATCGGAAAAGGGGACGCGGATGTCCTTGTCGCTTTTGAACCGATGGAGGCTGCCCGCTGGTTAGATCATCTCAAACCCGGTGGGAGAATCATCCTAAACACTGGAAAAATACCGTCTTCTGTTATCTTAAGCGGCGACAAAGACTATCCTGAGGGGATAGAGGAGTATCTCGCTGAGCACACGGATCTCCTAAGCATCGACGCGCAGGCCATGGCAGTAGAGCTTGGCAATGCCAAAGCGATGAATGTGATTTTACTCGGCGCGCTCGCTAAATCGCTTGCGTTAGAGGATGTCGATTGGACCGCGCTGATCCGAAGTGAAGTGCGCCCGGCGTTCTATGAACTCAATGAAAAAGCCTTTCAAATGGGATTCGATCTTTAGGATAAAAGCAAAAAAGGGAGCGTTGCTCCCTTTTTTTGTGTTATGACTAATAGGCAATCATGAACTCATCGATGCGGTTCATATCCGGTTCATTGATGAAGTAGTAGCCTTCTGAATCCTTTTGCATCAGAATCGCTATCTTCTGAGGCTCTAGATATCCTAGTTCAGGCAGGCGTTTTTTCAAGTCGTTTAGAATTCCGGTCGCCCAGATCGTCTCAAATTCTTCCACTTCCATATCTACATCGGCATATTCTTCGTTGAACTTCTCCACGTAGGCATAGAATTCATCGCTTTCAACATAGTTGACGATCAGATCAATCGGATAGATGGTCAATTCAGCGGTATAGTTGTCGCCACTTTTAGAAATCGTTCCCACTTCATATTTTGCTTTTGAATACACAGAAGCATAAAAGGGAATCAGTTCTTCCCGAATAGCGGAAGGGAGCATTTCCATTTGAAAATAGGAAGCAAAGTAGTCCGCTTCGTATCCCATTCCCTCAAGAAACGCCTCATTCAATTCAAATTCGTTCAAATTGCCGATGGCTTCCTTGTATTCTTTTGAGTGTATCCCCTTGTAAATAGAGTCCAGACTTCCCTGAAGATAATTGCGAAGAAAATCTGTATCATCTTGTGTACAGGAGACAAGCCCTGCGATCATGGCGATAAAAAGCGCGAAGACAATGAGTTTTTTCATAACTCCTCCTTGTATAAGCTTACTTCTAGGAG
This sequence comes from Tissierellia bacterium, assembly GCA_012841045.1. Taxonomy (GTDB): domain Bacteria; phylum Bacillota; class Clostridia; order Peptostreptococcales; family Acidaminobacteraceae; genus DUVM01. Next base: position 3,203 of record DUVM01000138.1, read on the forward strand.
TATTGTACCCGAAAACTACATGAATTGACAAAATAAAAAAACCGGAAGAACCGGTTATTGATAAAAGTGGAGGTGGCACCCGGATTTGAACCGGGGAATAGAGGTTTTGCAGACCTCTGCCTTACCACTTGGCTATGCCACCGTGTGACCCATCTCCGACTCGAACGGAGGACCCCCTGATTAAGAGTCAGGTGCTCTACCGACTAAGCTAATGGGCCATGTGGTAGCGGCGAGTGGAGTCGAACCACTGACCTTCCGGGTATGAACCGGACGCTCTCACCAACTAAGCTACGCCGCCTTGAAGCATCTTGCGATGCAACGAATTAATATTAGCATCGACGCCATTGATTGTCAACCAAAAACGGCGCAAAATCGTCACTTTTATGGAGAGAGTGGATGTTGTGATACTGGGGAGATCTTCCCTCTAAAAGCAAAATCTGTTCTTTCTCTTTGGGGGATAGAAGGTCAAAGGATTCTCCGATATCAAGAAAATGATATTTCCCAAAACTTAACAGCGGCAGATCCCTACACCAAAGCACGTTGTCCCTATCGACAGCGACAATGCGCAGATTCCCAGGCGAAGGAAATGTCTCCGCGAGAAACTTATCTTCTATAAAGCGACAGGGCAGAGAATCTCTCAAATCTTCTCTTGAGAGGAGAAGATGGATCGTCCCTTTCAAATCATCGAGATTATGAAGGACTAGAAGATCTTTTTGTGATGGGCTTTGTTCTCGTTCAAAGGTGCGGTATAAATGGGTCCAGTCTTTTCCGCTAAGAGTGTCCTGCCGGTGGAACCCTGCCTCTTTTTCCACCTGTTTCAGCCGGCCCTTTTGAAAGAGGTCCACGTGGCGCTCCGAAGGCAGAAGGAGCGGGGTATTGTGACGGATACCGCGTTCTTTTAAGAAGGGGACATCAAATCCTTTTCCGTAATAGGTGAAGAAGACAAAGAAACGGTGGAGCGCATGCGCCCACTGGCTCAGTAGAAGCGGTTCCTCAGAGCGTTTCTCACAGAGATGGATCTCTGCCACCCAAGACCCTCTTTCGATATAAGCAAGCCCTAAAAGCAAAACAGGGGAGTATTTGGCGGAGAAACCTGCTGTCTCAATATCCATGACGCAGATTCCCTCCGGCAGATTTAAGACAGGAATATCTGTCAGCACTTTTTTTACAGAGTACATGAAAAATGGTCCTGTTCAATGATCTGTCGGATCGTCTCCGGGTCGTCGCTCATCGCCAGCGCCAGCATCATCTTGATGCGCATCTTCTGTCCGTTAATGGAAGGACCAAAGTAAGCTCCCGCTTCCTTTAGCTGGCGTCCTGCTCCTTCATATCCGTAGGTCCATAGCACACGCCCCGTCGGGCAACGCGAGACAATGGCAACGTGGACTCCTGAGTCAATGGCCTCAATCACCGCCTGAGCGCTTACTGGCGTCAGATTTCCTCTTCCGAGCGCTTCGATCACAATCCCTTTGGCGCCGGAAGCGACAAAGAAGTCGATTTCCTCTCGACCGATCCCTGCATAGGCTTTAAGAAGATATACCTTCTCTTCGATGCTCTCAGCCGGAATCTGACTTCTCGGGTTGGCGTGGCGAAAATACAGCACTTCGTTATTGTCCACCACTCCCAGAGGGCCAAACTCAAGGGAGCGAAACGTATCCAAACTCAGCGTATTGCTCTTGGTTGCTTCTCGAGCGGAATTGATCTGATTGTTGAGGACGATCAGTACGCCTCTACCTCTGGACTCATCGCATCGAACGGTGACAATCCCACTGGCCAGATTGCTGGGACCGTCGTATCCGAGCTCAGAAATATTTCTCATGGATCCCACCAAGACGATAGGCTTTTGGGTTACGACGGCCAGATCAAGAAAGTAGGCTGTTTCTTCCAGTGTGTCAGTGCCGTGAGCAATGACGACGCCTCGGATTTCCTCTCTCATCAGTTCTTTTCGCAACAACTTGGCTAGTGAGAGCATGTGCTTTGGAGTGATCTGGGGGCTGGGAAGCTCTGAAAACTCGATAATTTCGAATTCTCCCATGTCGAGATGACTGATGCCTGCAAGAACCTCCGCTCCTGTCAGGCTAGGGACGGAAGCCCCGCTCATCGGGTCTGCGCTCATCGCAATGGTGCCACCGGTAAAAATAATCAGGGTTTTGCTCATAGCAACTCCTCGTGCGGTTCAGTCGTGTGTTATGATAATTATATCATCAATAAGGAGTTGAGAATATGTATCTGGACCATGCAGCCACTGCCCGTTACCATCCACTGGTCCGTTCTTTTTTATGTGATCTTCCTCCGCTGCTGCCCAATGCCTCATCTTCACACAAAGCCGGCATGCAGATCCGAAGAGAAGTTGACGCTGCGCGCAAGGTGATTGCCGATGCGATCGGTGTGTATCCAGAAGAGATATACTTTACCGGCTCAGCGACCGAAGCCAACGCATTGGTCACGTTAGGGCTCCTTTCAAGAGGGCATGTAATCACATCTGAGGTAGAACATTCAAGCATGGAGCAAAACCTTCTTCTGGCGCAAAACAGAGGCGTTCGCATCACGCGTCTACCGCTCGTAGACGGGATGCTGAGCACCGAACAGGTCCTTGAAGCGGTGGAAGAAGACACGCGCCTTGTCAGCATCATGAGCATCAACAATGAAGTGGGCCATCGCTTCGCACTTGAAGGATTAGAAGAAGAGCTCCAGAGAAGAAATATTCACTTTCATCGAGACGCCGTGCAGTCACTGGGAAAGTACCCCTTCCATGCAAGAAATCTAAAAAGCGCCGTTTTCAGCCCTCACAAATACGGATCTCTTGAAGGAGTGGGAATCCTGTATCTTCATCGCGATGTGAAGCTGCCGGCGCTCTACGGCGGGGGAGGACACGAAAAAGGTCTGCGAAGTGGCACACACAATGTTCCTGCCATCTTATCCGCCGGATTCGTGTTAGAAGCGATCCTGCCGCATATGGAAAGTTATGAAGAAAAGGTACGCGCGATGCGCTCTGAAGTTCTACGAGCCGGAGAAGAGCTTGGTGCTTCGAGCCTCAGCTTGGATAGCGGATCCGCTTATGTACTCAACCTTACTTTTCCTGATCTTCCCGCAGAGGTGATCGTCAATGCGCTCTCTGCCGAAGGGATTTATATCAGTGCCGGAAGTGCCTGTAGCAGCGCAGGAAAATCTGTCTCTCGTGTCATCAGAGGATTTACTGACGATCCGATGAAAGAGCGCGGCGCCGTCAGGCTTTCTTTCTCGCCATTTGACTCATTAGAGGACGTGACACAGGCATGCCAAAAAATGAAAGAAGTGATCACAGAATTGAGGAGAGGGATTTTTTGAACTATCTACTATTACTAAAATACGGTGAAATTTCTCTTAAAGGGAAAAACCGCCCCTATTTTGAAAACCGCCTTATCGACAATATCCGTTCTCGACTGAAGGATGTTGACTACGTGTTGCATAGACGACAGGGAAGACTCTATATCGAATGCAACGATCTTCGCATCATTCCGACGTTACAGGATACATTCGGTTTAGTGGAGATCTGTCCAGCAAGGAAGTGCGCAAAAGATCTACAAGAGATACAGGCAGCGGCTCTCGAAGAAGCGCGGGAGGTGATAGGGGATGCGCATGTGTCGTTTAAAGTCGATACGCGCCGAATTGACAAAAGCTACCCGCACGACTCGATGCAGATCAGCCGGGCAGTGGGCACGCATCTTCTAAAAAACATGCCCAACCTGCATGTCGACGTCCATACGCCGCAGCACCGTCTCGAGATTGAGGTGCGCGACGACGTGTATCTGTATCTCAGGCGTTACCGGGCGGCAGGGGGCATGCCTTACGCAACTTCTTCAGGTACAGTACTTCTTCTTTCCGGGGGCATTGATTCGCCTGTTGCCGCCTATCAGATGGCCAGAAGAGGCGTTATCTTGCATCCGCTTCATTTTCACGCCGCCCCTTTCACATCGGAAGAAGCCTTTGAAAAAGTACGGGAACTGACACGCCGTATTGCTCGGTTTACTGGTCCCCTGCGCTTAAATAGCATGAACCTCGCAAAGGCCCAACAGCTGATCCGCCGAGAGACAGATGAGAGGTATTTTACGCTGATTCAGCGAAGACTGATGACGCGACTGGCCAATCGATTGGCAAAAAAGTTACGGGCACAGAGCATCAGCACAGGAGAGAACCTAGCACAGGTGGCTTCTCAGACGATGGAGGGGTTGCGCAGCACCCATGCTGTCAGCGAGCTTCCTGTTTTTCGTCCGCTGATCAGTTTTGACAAAGAAGATATCGTGATAAAAGCAAAAGAAATGGGAACCTATGACGTGTCCATCCTTCCTTTTGACGACTGTTGCACGATCTTTCTTCCGAAAACAGTGATCACCAAGCCGAGATTAGAAGACATCGAACAAGAGGAAGCAAAGCTCGACATGGAGCAATTGATAGACATGACCTGGGAGACATATCAAAGGGAGCATGTTTGATGAACGCTCTACGTCATGCGGGAACGCAAGAACTTTCAACTGAGCGTCTGGTTCTCAGAAGATATACCATGGATGACGCTGCCTTGATGTTTCACAATTATTGCAGCGATCCCGACGTGACAAAGTATCTTATTTGGAAACCGCATCAGTCCATAGACGATAGTCGCTCGATTTTACACTCATGGGTAACAGAGTATGATAATCCCCGTTTCTATCACTGGGCGATCGAATACAAGAAGATCAGAGAACCGATCGGAAGCATCAGCGCCGTTGCAAGCAATGAGCAGCAAAAAAGCGTGGAGATTGGCTATTGCATTGGAAAAGAATGGTGGGGGATGGGGATCATGAGCGAAGCCTTGTCTCGTGTGATTGCTTTTTTTATTGAGGAAATCGGCTTTTCCCGGATCGAATCCTTTCACGACACAAGAAACCCCGCTTCCGGAAAGGTCATGCAAAAGAGTGGACTCCAGTACCAGCGCACCATCAAGAAACACCACACCAATAACCAAGGTGTCTGTGACTGTGACTTCTATGCATTGACAAAGGAAGACTATTACGAAAAACAGGGACGCGTATGCCCGTGGGCGCTGCGCTCGACCCTTGAGTGGGAATATCATGACACCGAGTGGGGTGTGCCCTTGCGAAATGACGCGCAGCTATTTGAGCTGCTTGTCCTTGAGTACATGCAAGCCGGACTCAGCTGGCAGACGATTCTTCAAAAGAGAGAAGCGATGCGCAGCGCCTTTGACCGATTTTCACCGAAAATAATTTCCCGCTATGACGGGGAAAAAATCAACAAGCTGATGAACAATCCTTCGATCATTCGAAACAGGAAGAAACTCGAAGCCCTTCCCGTTAACGCCCGGGCGTTTCTTCGCGTTCAACAAGAATATGGGTTTTTCTGGAAATATCTCTGGGCATTCGTCGATCACGTCCCTCTGATTCGATCTCCGGTCGAACCAGATGACATTCCTACCCGAAGCGAATTGTCCGAGACCATTAGTAAAGACATGAAAAAGCGCGGCTTTGTCTTTATCGGCCCTACGATTATTTACTCATATCTCCAGGCGTCAGGGCTTATTAACGACCATCTGGTCCGCTGTTATCTGCATAAAAAATAAGTGTCCGATTGACATCTCATATGGATCAAAAAAGAGCCACTATATAAGTGGCTCTCTTGTGTTTATGGTTCTGAGGGCGTCGGTTCCGCTGGGTCAGGTGTTGGTTCGACTGGTGTGGGTTCTGAAGGTGTCGGTACAGGATCTGGCTCTGGTGGCTTTGTATGCACATCACAGGTGTCGTCGGGATCGAAGAAATATTCACTGTAGTATTTGTCTTGATTCGATTTCACGAAGACTTTGGTTGTTAGCAGTTCTGCGGGACAGAACTCCGTGGGAGCTTTCCCGCTTGCAGAACATACTTCATGTTCTACAAGTGAGTTATCGGTACTCGAAGGTATGGTTCCGACAATAAAGAGCTCTTCAATGATTCGCGATCCTCGCGGGTCTTTTGATGACAGAGGACCGGGGAGCAGACCGGTATTGGCATTGACTGTCGACCAGACGACGCCTTCAGGTCTTCCGGGAAAGTCGGCGTATTCCATCTCATTGTAGATCCCATCCATCATGTATGAGAAGAATGACGCTGTGTTCCATGAACCGAGTGTCAGACGGATATTTCTGTCCGTTCCGATCCAAAGAGATGTGGAATAATACGGAGTTGATCCGCAAAACCAGGTGTCTTTGCGATTATCGGTCGTTCCGGTTTTTCCTTGAAGTGGCATGCCGCTCGAGAGTCTCGCACCCGTCGCATAGTTTCTGACGACGTCGCGGAGAAGATCGCTTACGATGTACGCAGCTTGTCGGCTAAACACTTGAACGCCTTCTTGATTTGTCCTGTCTAAAATCAGGTTTCCGTCGTTGTCGACAACGGTAGTATATGTCGTCCATGGAATATGCAGCCCTTCATTGGCAAAGGTGCCGTAAGCCGAGGCCATCTCCATAGGAGAGATGCCGTGGCTGAGAGATCCGAGTGTCAGCGGTGCAAGAGCTAAGTCCGTCGCGCCGTATTCATTGGGGTCGACCACAAGCGTGGTGATCCCGTTTTTGATCAAGTAGTCGGCCATCGTCTGAATGCCGATTTCATTACCGAATTTTGCAGCAGGGACGTTTTGTGAGACACGGATGGCTTCACGCAGCGTCATAATGCCTCGGTACCCGCCGATATTTGTCGGCCACGGTTGACTGGAACCGGGGTTGAGATGGTAGGTCGGCACGTCGTCAACAACCGATGCAGCCGTAAATATCTGCGTGTCGATTGCGGGACCGTAGACCGAAAGGGGTTTGATTGAGGAGCCGGTGGCCAAAGGATTGGTTGCGCGGTTAAATAGGACATTTCCGACGACATTTCTTCCACCAACCAGTGCGCGCACGTAGCCGTTGTGATGGTCAAGTGTGACGGTAGCTGACTGCGGCTGCACAATCGGTGCGTCACTGACGCTCACGTACTTGGCGTCCACCACCAGCTCGTCGTGCTCGTTGTACCAAACGATCTCGTCATCGAACGCTTTTTTCGAGATGCGGATTTCTCCACCGTCCATGCTGAGATATTCTGAAGGAATGCTCAGATAGCCGTTTTGATAGAGGAGGATATAGTCCACTGTATACAGACCATTTCTCCTGTTGTCGTACGTCTGAGAGTTCCCTCCATAATTGTACATGTCTCCGAGGTTTAGATAGATGCTCTCTGCCTCTGCGTCGGGCGTGAACATCAGACCGTTTTTCTCAATCAGGACGTCACCATTGTCACTTGGATAGTGATAGCCTGAAGGCAGGAGAAAATTGCCGTTTTGATCGATCGAGCGTTTGAAGTCGTACATCATCACTTGATCGGTCTCATGATCAATAATGCGGCCGTCGTCAAAGTTAATCTGCATGGAAGGGAATAAATGAGGGGTGCCCGCATATCCTTCGCGCGCTATGGCTCTTCGCAGTTCCGGAACAGAGTCGCTGGAATCGCCAACGTTTAGCTCTGGAAAGTTTGACAAATTCGAGAAGTATCCCAGTTCCTTTAAGTAGTTCCATGTGGATTCATCCATCACGCCCGTAGACGACAGATCATTGTCATACTGGAATTCTTCCACAGCAGAAGAAAGGGAGGCAGAGTACTCCGTAATCGAGCCAGTGTCTTGGTAGATGCTCTCAATGTGACTTTGCATCTTCACGTCCAAGGTGGAGTGGATGGTCAAGCCCCCTGTATAGAGATAGGAATATGCTTCATCTTCCGTCATTCCCTTGACATTCATCAGGTCGTTGATCACCTGATTTTTTGCCGCATCGATGAAGTACGTCTGGACTTCCTGCGTATCAAGGCGCGATGGTTTGAGCATATCGAGTACTTTTGTCTCAATTCCCGTATCGTATTCGCTCTGGGAAATGTATCCCTGTTCAAGCATCAAAGAGAGGACATAGTGGTAGCGCTCTTCTATATTGCTGTTGTAGACATAATAGTACTGACTGTCGCGTGTCCCGACGATAATATCTTCTGAAGTGATTCTCCCACGTTCTTTTGGATACATGGGGGCATAGTCGGTAGGTGCTTTAGGGATACTGGCGAGCACCGCCCCTTCCATGTAATTTAAGTCCTTGGCATGCTTAGAGAAGTAAATCTTGGCGGCAGACTCATAGCCATCAGTGTTGGCTCCGAGGAAGATCGTATTCATGTACGCTGTAATGATGTCTTCTTTAGGAAGCGCTTCTTCAATCTGCATCGCATAATAAGCTTCTCGGATTTTACGATAGAAGCTTCGATCACTCATTGATTCACGCAGAAAAGTATTTCGAGCGAGCTGCTGTGTGATGGTGGAGGTGCCGCTGATGTCACTGGAAGAGACGATCGCATCACGTACTGCGCCGAGCAATCGAACGTAGTTGAAGCCTTCGTGACGCCAAAAGGTACGGTCTTCAATCGCTACCAGTGCGTTGATGGCGTCTTTTGATATTTCGTCAAATCTGATCTCGGTACGAAGGTTGCCGTCATAGATCAATCCGAGCATATTGCCTTCACTGTCGAGAATCTGCGAGTTTTCAGTAAAGGTATATCTCGTAGGATCGATCTCCGGCAAATCCGTCAGAGCGTCTTTGACAATAAAAAATACTATCGCAGCGGATATGACAACCGATAGGATCAGGGTTATAATGAAAATATTCAAGAGAGTTAACAAGATGTTTCTCTTTGGCTTTCGTCTTTTTCTGCTTATGGGCATGAAACCTCCTTATAGCCAAACAATTATAGCACATCAGTGAAAAAATCCAAATGACCAGAATGAGGAGCAATGAATCAGGAAACACCGCAAAAAGTACTTATCGCCACCCTTGGTATAGAAAATAGAGAACACGTCCGCCGATCCCTTGACGAGCTAGCCGGTCTTGTCGAAGCCGTTGGAGGGGAAGTCGTAGGAGAGTTCGAACAACGCCGCGAGAGCCCGGACCCAAAAACGTACTTCGGAAAAGGAAAAGTCGACGAAATGAAGACGATGGCCGAGCATCTTGAAGCCACACTTCTAGTGGTCGACGACGAACTGAGCGGCTCTCATCTAGCGAACCTGCAGGAAGCTGTGGATCTGCCGGTACTCGACCGAACGGGATTGATACTAGACATCTTCGCCCAGCGCTCGCGTACGGCGTTAAGTCGAGATCAGGTGGAACTGGCGCAGCTCGAATACCGAAAGACACGACTTCGCGGTGTGGGCATCTATCTCTCACGTCAAGGAGGAGGGATCGGCACGAGGGGTCCGGGAGAGACAAAACTGGAAACGGATCGCCGTGCGCTCGATCTTCGCATTGCAGAACTCAAAAAGAATATTGAGGAGGCGAAAGCGGTCCTTGATAATCAGCGAAAACGTCGTCTGTCTCAGTTTACTCCGAGAGTGGCCCTCGTAGGATATACAAACAGCGGCAAGTCTTCGTTGATGAATTATCTCATAGAGAGAAGTGATTCTCACGGAGCAGCGATCCCAGAAAAAGATATGCTATTTACCACGCTGGAGACTTTTGTAAGAAAAATTGAACTGGAAGAAGGTCGTATCTTTTATCTGTCCGACACGGTAGGTTTTATTGACAATCTCCCGCACGGGTTGATCGAAGCATTCAAGGCTACCTTAGAAGAAGTGTTATATGCCGATTTTCTCCTTCTTCTTACTGATGGCAGCTCCGAACACAGTTTTGAGCAGCTAGAGGTCACCCGTTCTGTCTTGCAGGAGCTCGGCGCGCAGACGATTCCTTCTCAAATCGTCTTGACGAAACGAGATCTTGGGACGGTCATCGAAGTCCCTGGGGCCGTTTCCATCAGCGTAAAAACCGGAGAAGGGATCGACGAGTTTTTAGAGATAATTAAAGAGGGAGTCTTTGAAGACTATCAGGAAGACACCTTCTTCTTTCCATATGCGTCCTCCGATCGGCACGCTTCGCTCATGTCCGAAGCTACACTGATCGAACAAGAATATACCGAGCACGGAGTGGAGTCGGTTTTCTTTGCCCATCGCGCCGTGCGAAACAAGTACTTGGAGTTTTACGTTGAAGACCGTCAGTAAGTCAAATGAAATACTGTACACCATTGAGGGATCGAGATTTCTAGCACAGCTCCACGCTGTAAGCTCAAAAGAAGAAGCTGATGACATCATCCGCTCCATCCGAAAAGCCCATATGAAATCGACCCATGTCGTCAGCGCCCTCAGACTCGACGGAGAGGGGTATTACGATGACGACGGAGAACCGGCACAGACAGCCGGTGCACCCCTTTTATCTCTGTTAGAAGGAGAAGACATCGTCTTCACTTTGATTACCTGCGTGCGGTATTTTGGCGGGACGAAACTGGGAAAGGGAGGGCTGATCCGCGCATACAGTGAGTCGGGAAGAGAGGCGATCAGGGAAGCGTCATTTCAGCCTTTGTTCCAAGTCCGCTCTTTTACCCTGACGTTTTCATATCCTGATCAAAATGCGGTCGATCATCTGCTGAACATGCGAAACGCTTTTCGAGGTGCGATAGAGTACACGCAGGAGATCAAGGCAAAAGTCTATCTAAAAGAAACGGAAGGATTTCACAGTCAGTATCTTGATGCGACACAAGGTCGGGGACTGATTGAACCGGGCGAACAGGTGTATATATATCAAATAGGTGAACAAACATTCGAAAGAGGAGACTATGAAAGAAAAGATTGAAAGAGCCTTAGCTCATAAGAAGTGGGTCGTACTGGGCGCAAGCAACAACAAAGACCGATTTGGCTACAAAATACTTAAACGACTACATGATGTCGGCTATGAAGTCATTCCGGTGAGTCCGAACTATGATGAAATCATGGGTCTGCCGGTTGTCAAGAATCTCGGGGATCTTCCGGAAGATGACTACGTCGTCGATGTCGTCGTCAACAAGGACATTCTGAGAGCAGAGATGGAAAAAAATGATTTTTCCAAATTCAAATCTATTTTTCTACAACCCGGGACATGGGACGCTGACCTTGTAAAAGATCTTAAGAAGATCAACCCGGAACTGATTTATAACCGCTGCGTTCTGGTGGAAACAAATCATATGCTCTAATCAAAAAAAACGTATCTCATAGGATACGTTTTTGTTTTTGTACTACACTTCATCTTTGTTTTTTCTGTCTTGAATAAATGCTCGCATTTTATCTCGTGTCGACCCTTCTAGCGGTACGGCGACGGTCTGTTCGAGCTCTTCTTCATCAAGTGTAAAGATCTCCACTTCAGGCGCTTGAGGGGGCTCCATGTCCGCTGGCTCATCTGTAAATACAGGGGGCTGATGGAGAACCACCGTCTCTTCGGAGCTTTCTTTTAGATCCTCCAGAGGTGCCGGTGAAACCACTGTCGACTCAAAGTCCTCTACGATGGAGGGCTCTGCTATCTCATCATGCGGCATATAAATGGTCTGCTCTAGGACAGATACTTCTTCATCCGCAAGGGAGAACTCAATCTCTCCGGGAGGTAAAGTGGGACTTTCAGGGTCAGCCAGTCTGGATTTTCTTCGGCTTTTGCGTTCTTCGTGAGCGGAGATTTTTCGCCCAGTGTAGATGCGATTGTCGAAGTCAGCAAAGGCAAGTTCAAAGTCTCTCGCATCCATGTTGCGAGCGCGAAATTTCATTTCGTTCATCTCATCGCGGTCATCGATATAATGGAGCGTCAGATGATAATTGTTGACTTTGAAAAAGCGATTAAATAGGAAAGCGAGCACGCGAACCACGACGTTCGAGTCTTGTAGTGTACTGTTAAAATCAAACGAAGCGATCTTATCATAGGGAATCACGAGCGCTTCTTCAATAGCGCCGGTTTTTCTGATCTGTCCGCTGATTTGCACGATCGACAGCGGAGAAATGACGAGATGTCCCGGATCAAGAAAAAGAGTATTGGTCTTTCCCGCATATGCACTGGAAGGGTCAGAAACATTTTTCAGTCCATTCCAAATAAAACGGTCTTTTGTTTTGACCAGTCGGGCAAATCGTTTGCCAGAGAGGATCATAAAGATATAATATAGGAGTACGATCACTCCGAAAGCGCCTATAGCATAAAGTACGATCTTTGACATGTAGCCTCCTTCATTCAGAAAACAGTATAACACAGAATTGATTCAGGAGAATAGACAGAACGTCATGCTATACGCTTAAAAAAAAGATTTGTTGAAAGGAGTCACATGATATCTTTTGTGAAGGGTGAAGTCGCCTCGATCGAGGTGGATCACCTAGTCTTGGATCACCAGGATTTGGGATATAAGATATTTCTCAGTGCCAAAGACTTGGGCAGTGTGGAGATAGGGGAGACCCTGCGGCTGTTTACAGAAACCATTGTCCGCGAAGACGAGATCTCTCTCTACGGCTTTATTGACCCCAAAGAGCGTATGCTCTTTAATCGCCTTCGTTCGGTGACATCGGTCGGGACAAAGACGGCGCTAGGCATACTGAGTGTTTTAAGCGGGAACGAATTGATCGAAATGATCGTCAATGAAAATGCGGATCTACTTGTTCGCGTTCCCGGCATTGGAAAGAAGACCGCTGGCAGACTTATTCTTGAGCTCAAAGATCCGTTTTTAAAAGAGTTCGGAGCCGTGGACGTCACGACAGAAGAGATGAGCAAAGAATCTTTTGGAAAAGATGCGGAACTCCGTGAGGCCTTGCTCTCACTCGGGTATTCTTCTGCTGAAATCACCAAACTCATCAAAGATCTGGACTTCAGCCTATCGATTGAAGAGCTGATCCGATTGAGTCTGTCGAAATTGGCGAGGTGGTAATGGATAAACGTATTATTTCCCCCGGAATGGCGCCCGATGACGTAAAAGAGAAGAGTCTTCGTCCGACCACTCTAGAAGATTATGTAGGGCAAAAGAGCAACATCGAACAGCTGAGCATTTTTATTGAAGCGGCCAAAATGAGGAATTCTCCTTTAGATCACACTCTCTTGTATGGACCGCCCGGACTGGGAAAGACGACTCTCGCAGGGATTATTGCTCACGAGATGGGCGTCAACTTTAAAGTCACATCCGGTCCCGCGATTGAAAGACCAGGCGATCTGGCGGCCATTCTCTCCGGGCTACGTCCCGGTGACATATTATTTATCGATGAAATTCATCGATTGAATCGCACGGTTGAAGAAGTGCTCTACCCGGCACTTGAAGACTATGCACTGGACATCATGATAGGAAAGGGACCTGCCGCAAGAAGTGTGCGACTGGAACTTTCTCCCTTTACACTGATCGGTGCGACGACGCGCGCAGGAGACCTCAGTGGACCGTTGCGCGACCGCTTCGGGATCATTCTTCGCCTAGAACTCTATACTCCAGAGGAGCTAGAGGTCATTCTTGCGCGCTCTGCAAAAGTCCTTGAAGTCGATCTGTTGAAAGAAGCCGCGAAGGAGATTGCCAAGCGTTCTCGTGGCACGCCGCGCATCGTCAATCGACTGCTTCGACGAGTCAGCGACTATGCTCTGGTTACTAACGATGGCGTCATCGATACAAAGCTAGCCGATCATGCACTCGATCGACTGGAAATCGATGCGCTTGGATTGGATCAGATCGACATCAAACTCTTACGTATTATGGCAGAGGTGTTTGACGGGGGCCCAGTAGGAATCGAGACGCTCGCCGCCTCATCCGGAGAAGAGAGGGGCACCATTGAGGATGTCTATGAACCGTATCTTCTTCAAATCGGTTTTTTAAAACGTACAGCGCGAGGAAGGGTCCTCCTTTCAAAAGCCTATACGCATCTCGGGCTGCCGCCTCGCCTAGAGCAGGATATGTTTATATTTGACGAGGAGGAAGATGAAGACATCGGACTTTGATTATCACCTCCCGCCTTCTGCCGTCGCACAGCATCCTCTCCCGAATCGAGAAGAAAGTCGACTACTCGTATTGGGAAAACACACCGGGCGCATTCAGCACCGCAGGTTTTCTGAGATCATCGACTATCTAGGAGAGGGCGATGTCCTCGTTCGAAACGACACCAAAGTCTTTCCAGCCCGTGTGCATGCGAAAAAGACTACCGGCGCCACAGTGGAGTTCCTTTTAATTGAACAACTCCCCAGCGGCCATTGGGCTTGCATGGTCAAACCCGGTCGCCGGGCACGCCCCGGAGATGTCTTCTACGCAGGCGAGATCACGCTGAGGATCGTCGATCTTTTGCAAGAAGGCTATCGAGAAGTGAAAATTAACTCTTCTGCGCCTCTTTTTGAGGCGCTAGAAAGGATCGGCGAGATTCCTCTGCCGCCCTACATCCATGAGCCTCTTCGAGAAGCCTCCCGCTATCAGACGGTGTTTGCCCACTCGACAGGCTCCGTCGCTGCACCGACCGCCGGGCTTCATTTCACTGAAGAGCTGCTAAGAAAGGTGGAAGAAAAGGGGTGTAAAATTGCCACGCTCACTCTTCATGTCGGCCCGGGGACGTTTCGTCCAGTGAAAACTGATATCGTGCAAAACCACGTGATGCACGCCGAAGCGTTTGAAATCACCCCTGCCTGCTCAAAGACTCTACAAGGAGCAAAAAGAGTCATCGCGCTTGGCACAACGAGTCTACGTACCCTTGAAGCGGCTGGCAATGCTTCCGGGAATGTTCTCCCTTTAAAAGGGAAGACGGATATCTTTATTTATCCCGGTTACACTTTCAACGTCGTCGACGCTCTGATCACCAACTTTCACCTCCCAAAATCCAC
>DUVM01000139.1 GCA_012841045.1 Tissierellia bacterium
CCTGAGGCAGTCACGCCCGAGTTGCTCAGCACCTGTCAGTTCGTGGACAATATGCAGAACCTGATCCTCTACGGCCGCCCAGGGACCGGCAAGACCCATCTGGCGACCGCCCTGGGTGTCGAAGCTTGCCGCAAAGGCTACCGGACCCTTTACTTCAAGACCAGCCGGCTGGTCAACCTGCTGTCTGAGGCAAAGGCCGCCAACACGGAAGCCAGATTCTGGAAGAAATTGAGTCAGGCAGACCTCTTGATCTTGGACGAATGGGGCTATGTGCCTTTTGAACGCATCGGGACTCAGATGCTGTTTGAAGCGATCTCCGACTGTTACGAGAAACGGAGCGTGATAATAACAACGAACTTACCCTTCGACGAATGGAACACCATATTCTACGATCAAAAACTGACCACGGCGATTTTGGACCGTTTGGTCCATCATGGACTGCTCTTGATGCACGAAGGGCAGAGCTACCGAATCCGTCATTCTAAGATGCAATAATCAGGACCGGGGGGTGGGGAATTCTTAATTTCCACTCTGGGGAAAACCAGCTTGCCAAACACAATTCATCACTTTTCGGATCATAGTCCACACTGGTAGCGTATAGATCCAAAACCTGACGATACACGACCTTTTCAGAAGAACGAATATCGCGAATACGATCTAATAGCTCTTTCCAATAGTTTCCACCACCGAGTTCTTTGAGCCTCGTATCGTCCATGGTGAAACCCTTAATCATATATTCTTTTAACCGCTCCGTTGCCCAGATTCTAAATCGCGTGGCAATAGAGGACTTAATTCGATATCCTAAGGAAATAATCATATCCAAGTTGTAGTGATAGACATTGTAGTTTTTCCCGTCCGAAGCAGTTGTTCGGAATTTCCGAACAACTGAATCTCTATCCAGCTCACCTTCTTCAATAATGTTTTTAATGTGTTCACTTACGTTGGCTTTACTGGTTTGATATAAATTGACGAGCTGCTCCTGAGTCAGCCAAATGGTTTCATCCTCAAGCTTCACATCTATATGCGTAAATCCATCTTCTGATTGATAGATGACGATTTCTCCGTTATTTTTGTTTTCCATTGCCAACCTCCTCTACATTTTGAATTATATCATCTGCTGGAACTAGGAAATCTTATATGCAGGATTTACCATTTTGGAAGACAGCAATTATTAATTATTTCGATTTTTGAACTCTGAGGACACGCTTATGATAGCTTTTTCCTCTTGCAATCTTATTATGACATTCCCCATAGGGGATGACATGAACAGAAGTTTGTTGAAAACTGCGTTTTTCTTGACCATTGTCGGCGGATTAAATTAACTGTTGGTTGGTGCCTTTAACTTTCCTCTTGTCAATTGAAATTAGAACAATATTTGTTTAGGAGTTGAAGCAGAATAGTCGGTTACTTCTATGCCAAATCCTTGTGGTTAGTTAGAAAGAAAAAACGAAGGTGGTCTGATAAGCTCTCAGACCTCCTCTTATGCAAAACAGGTTTTGTGTTACAAGACGATGTTAATGGAAAGCCCCTTGAACTTACCTTTATCCTTGGTCACCAAGAGAAAGGACGCTTAAAGACCTGTATTTCTTTGTGCATATACTTGTCACGTGTAAAGGGGTTGGAAAAGGTTTGTCATGCGAAGCGAGTAAGTTCCTCAAACATCAAGTTATAGGTGTTCAAAGACGCAGCGTGCGGTGTGCGACACTTGAGGCAAACGCTTCGTCATGTGAGACAAGGAGAATGCACATATTTTCTTTAGCCAGCGATCGGATGATGCGCGCGATCCCTGAGGCGCTCTCCTTGTCAAGAGCCGATGTCGGCTCATCAAGACAGAGAACTTTGGGACTTAACATCATAGCTCGAGCAATGGCAGCGCGCTGCTGCTGACCTCCTGAGAGCTGGTGGGGATACTGCTCGGCTTTGTCTGCGATGCCCAGCCCTTCAAGAAGTTCTCTCGCTTTTTCTCTTGCTTTTTGCTCGCTCATCATCTTGTGGCACTTCGGAGCTAGGGTGAGATTGTCAAGAATGCTCAGATGCACAAAGAGTTCATAGCTCTGAAAGACGAGTCCCACCTCGGTGCCTCGCTCGCTCTTGTTTTTTCGAAGGTCTTTACCGGCTACGAGAATCTCTCCCGCATCGGGGGTTTCCAAGGAGCAGATGCAGCGAAGAAGCGTCGTTTTTCCGACACCCGACTCTCCGCTGATGGCGAGGATCTCGCCGGCATCTACCTCAAATGAGAGGTCTTTTAAGACGACGGCATCGCCAAAGTTTTTCGAAAGATTTTTTACTTGTAGCATATCCGCTCCTAATAGTATGAGAAACGCTTTTCGAAGGCGTCAAAAGCAATATTGACGATGGTGATGACAATCAGGTAGATGAGCGCGACTAAGAGAAACGGGATAATGGATGCCAAGGTGTTGACCGCGATCTTTCCTGCCCGGAGAAGTTCTCCTACACCGATGACGTAGATGAGAGAAGAGTCTTTAATCAGTGTGGCACTCTCATTGGCGATCGAGGGAAGCACGATCTTTGTCAGCTGAGGCAAAATGATGTAAAAGAATCGCTGAGTTCGACGGATTCCCAGCACCTTGGCTGCCTCAATTTGACCGCGGTCGATGCTCTGGAGCCCTCCTCGCACAATCTCTGCAAAATACGCCGTGTAGTTGAGGATAAAGGCGACAAAACATGCCAGAAGACGCTCGATGGCAATGCCCAGATACGGCAACCCGAAATACACAAAGAAAAGCTGCAGTAAGAGAGGTGTCCCTTTCATGACATAGATATACGCCTTTGTAAGATTGGAGAGCACCGGTGAGCGAGACATCCTCAGAAACGCCGTCAGCACCGAGAGTGGAATGGAGATGAGCCACACCACCGAGGAGAGAAACAGCGTCATGCGCAGTCCGCGTAGAAGAGGGGGGAGCAAATCAAGAATCAGGGTCATTGTTTATCCTTTTGTTCTAATTGTCAGAGAACCACTTCAGTCGGATCTCATCAAACGTTCCATCTGCTTTCATTTCATTTAGGACGGCGTTGAGCTTTTCAAGAAGTTCCGTGTCACTCTTACGGACGCCCACACCGTACTCTTCGTCACCGAAGTCATCCTCTAAAACGGCATAGTTTTCTTCTCCACGAAGCTTCATGTAGTAGCGCGCCAAGACCTCATCGACGACAATCGCATCCACGCGACCCGCCTCTAGATCCATAAACGCCTCATTGTTCGTGTCAAACTGAATGGGTTCTTGCTTGAGATTCTCTACAACGTCTTTTTCTGCCATCACCGCATCATAGGCGCTGGAATCCTTTTGCAGCGCAATGGTTTTTCCAGCAAGATCCTTCTTCGATTGAATCTCGGAACCTGCCATTGTGACGATCAACTGTGAATTCTCCATGTAGGGATCTGTGAAATTAACTTGCTCCTTGCGGCCGGGCGTCATCGTATAACCGTTCCAGATGAGATCGATATTTCCGGCGTTGAGCTCGCTTTCTTTGAGTGTCCAGTCAATGGGTTGAAAACGAATTTCGATGTCGAGTCGTTTGGCTACTTCATTAGCAAGATCGACGTCGAAGCCGACGATGTTTCCTGCGTTGTCACGAAAACCCATAGGCGCAAAGGTGTCGTCAAGGCCCATCACAATGTAGCCTTTTTCTTTCAGTGCAGCCCAAGTATTGTCCGTGGCAGCTGGTTTTGCACAGCCTCCTAGTAAGATCAAGACCAACAGCAGTGCGATCAGTGTTTTTTTCATTTCTTGTCTCCTTTCTTACAGCGATGAAAGGCCGGGAATCAAAAAAGCTCTCGCTCCGGCATTTGCCAGAGGACGAAAGCTTCGTGGTCCCACCTCTTTTTTCTGCAACCTCGCGGCAGCAGACTCTTCAAGTACGATAATACTCTATCGCGATAACGGGCGAACCCGATCCAGCCTACTCTTTGTTCGGTGGATAGCTCCGGGATGTGTTTCACTGGGGGCTGATGATTTCTCTCACCCGACGAAATCTCTCTGCAATCAGCGTCATCAGTTACTCGTTCCCTTCCTCGCTGTAACTAAGAAAATAGTAATCTCTCTTCTGACAATTGTCAAGCGAAAGCTTTACAATAAATTAGTCGTTCTCCGTCTCTGTCTCAGAAATGTCCCATGTTTCGGGGAGTTTTCTCACATGCACCCAGTCGATCCCTTTTTGATCTGCCTGTTCCACAGTCATCTCAAGGCCTTCATGAGTAAATACGCTGCCCGGGACCAGGGCGCTTGTGCCGTGATGATAGAGAAGGTATCCGGAGAGCGTGGTGATCTCTTTGTCTTCTAGCTCCCAACCGAGCTTCGTGTGTATGTCATGAAGAGATACCAAGCCGTTGATACGCCAGCCCGTATGGGTTTTTACGATTTCCTTTTGCACCGTATCGAACTCATCATCGATCTCGCCGACAATCTCCTCAAGAATTTCTTCAATCGCCAAAATACCAGAAAAGGTGCCGTACTCGTCGATGACGATCCCTAAGTGAATCTTTTCTCGCTGGAAATCTCTCAGAATATCGTCGAGAAAGCGATTCTCTAGGACGAAAAACGGCTTTCTGATCAGTTGGCGGATGTCAATCTCTCCTTCACCTTGGTGAAGAAAGGCGAGGATGTCTTTCATGTAGAGAAGGCCGATAATGTGATCGCGATCTTCCTCATAGACGGGGAAACGGGAAAAGCCCGAATCAATCATCTGTGTGAACACATGTCCGTCAAACCCGTCGACATCGACAGAAAAGACACGATTTGAAGGCGTCATAATCTGTCTGGCTTCCGTGTCGCGCAGTTCGATGACCCGGCTTAAGAGGAGCTCTTCATTGTGATCGATGCTTCCCTGCTCAGAACTGACGCGAAGAAGGCGAAGAATTTCCTCGCGAGAAACCATCTCTTCTTCTGCCTCATCCTTTATCCGAAGGACTTTTAACACGAGGGAAGTGCTGAGCGACAAAAGCCTTACAAACGGTTTGGCAAGAAGGCTGATCCACTCGATGGGACGCGCGACCGCCAGAGCGATTTTCTCTTTACTTGCCAGCGCAATTCGCTTGGGGACCAGCTCACCGAAGACCAGGGTGACATAGGACAGAAGGATCGTCACCAGGCCAAAAGCGATCTGATAGGCATAGGGCAGGCCTAGCGCAGCGAGAAAGCGTCCGACAGGTGCAGAGAAGTTCTGCGCCGCTGAAGCGGAGGCAAAGAATCCCGCCAGCGTGATCCCGACCTGAATCGTTGACAAGAGGCGGTTTGGCTCCTTGGTCAGGCGAAGCAGCGCTTTCGAAGTGGCTGTATTCATTTCTCTGATCTGCCGAAGATTGGAAGGTGATAGGGAGATAATCGCTATTTCAGAAGCGGCAAAGAAGGCGTTGATTAACATCAACACCAGAAGAATCAAGAGTTTTAAAGGCACGTCCGACATGAAAGTTCCTTTCAAATTTTCGTACATTATACCACATCGATATCGATAGCTTCGTTTTCTTTCATCCCTTATTTGATAGAAACCTATTTTTACAACAGAAGGAGAATCCTGAGAAGAGATGCATTGACAGTGGTTGAACACGTATGTATTAAGATTTTAACATTATGAATACTACGAAAACATTTTTTTCTCGATCTGCCCCAAGGGTAAAAAATGACTAGAATAGATTGGAGGTGAGAGATGAATTTTCAGGATAAACATGTGCTCGTCACAGGAGCAAGCTCCGGTATCGGAAGGGAAACGGCGCTCCAGTTTGCAAAAGCAGGAGCGAGTGTGATCGCAGTAGCCAGGCGAAAAGAACGACTGGATGAACTAGCGGCGGAAGCAGAGACAACGAGTGGAAAAATTATCCCTTTACAGGCAGATTTGATGCAAAAAGAAGGACCTGAAAAGATGATGCAGGAAGTCTTTGAGATCTTTGATGGTCTAGATATCCTTGTCAATAACGCAGGCATCATGGACGACATGAGCGGC
>DUVM01000140.1 GCA_012841045.1 Tissierellia bacterium
GGAGAGATCTTCTTGCTCTACGGGATCTTGTATTCTGTGGGCAGGTTCTTTATTGAAGGACTCCGAACGGATTCTCTGATGATGGGATCTTTACGCACAGCACAGGTGATCAGCATCTTGATTATTTTGGTGTTTGGTGCGCTGTGGATCGTCGGCAGAAACAAGAACAAACGTTTGGAAAATCAGGAATAATGACATAATTAGTGTCAATTTCACAGAATCTTTTAAAAATCCCTTGCGGGATTATTTTTTTTGGTTTATGATGGGACAAAGTGGACCCAGGTGGGTTCAAGTGGAAGGTAATGTCACCAGGAGGGAAAGTTGTGTTCGGACAAAACACTCATGCCGTCGATCCAAAAGGCCGTGTGAATATTCCGATGAAGTTCAGAGATAAGCTGGGCGAAACTTTCTATTTGGTAAAAAGCACTGACCAGTGTCTAGATGTTTTCCCCGCACCAGCGTGGGAAGAGTTGCAGCGAAAGATACAACAGGCATCTCAGTTTAATAAAGCGATCAAAGATTATCAGCGCATTGTGATCAGCTCTGCCGTGGAGTCTTCCACGGATCGACAGGGAAGAGTCCTGATTCCTCAGAATCTTCGAGACTTTGCCCAAATCGAAAAAGAAATCATGATCGCAGGACTGGGAGAGCGCTTGGAGATCTGGGCTCTGGATAAATGGAATGAGCGTTACGCAGTGGAAGACGTCGACATGGACGCCATTGCAGAAGAACTGGCAAAGCTGGGGGTGTGATATGGCATACCACCTCAGTGTCATGATGGAAGAGACGCTCGAAGCACTCAACATTCAACCCGATGGCATCTATTTAGATGGGACGGTTGGAGGAGGGGGACATTCCTCTCGAATCTTAGAGCAGCTTGATAACGGTCTTTTGATCGCTATGGATAAAGATGACGAAGCGCTACGCTACTCAAAAAATCGACTGAAGAAGATCGGTGGGAACTTTGTTCTTGCCAGAGGAGATTTTGCGCATGCGCAGGATCTGTTCGATGAATTAGAAATTGATGTCATCGATGGCGCCCTTTTGGATCTGGGCGTATCGTCTCATCAACTGGATGAAGCCTTGCGGGGCTTTAGTTATCATCAGGATGCCCCTTTGGATATGCGCATGGATCGATCTCAGAGAATCAGCGCATCCACCATTATCAACGAGTACTCGGAAGATGATCTGACGGATATTCTTTACCGCTTCGGAGAAGAAAAATGGGCAAGGAGAATTGCCCAGCTGATCATAGAACACCGTCCGCTTGAGACAACCTTTGAACTTGTCGATGTGATCAAGCGTGCAGTACCGGCAGGAGCAAGAGACCAAAAGCATCCGGCGCGTAGAACCTTCCAGGCCATCCGCATTGCCGTTAACAACGAGCTGGATGATCTGGCGCAGAGCATAGAGGACATCGTAGAGCGCTTGGCGCCGGGAGGGAGGATCGTCATCCTGACCTTTCACTCCCTGGAGGACCGGATCGTGAAAAACACCTTCCGGCTACTCCAAAAAGGATGTCAATGTCCGGAAGGACTTCCCGTCTGCATCTGTGAAGGGGAGTCACTGGGGAAAGTGATCACGAGAAAACCCATCATCCCCACCAACAAAGAATTGCAGTTTAACCCCAGGAGCCGCTCGGCAAAGCTGAGAGTGTTTGAAAGGAGAGCTTGATGAGAAAACTTGATTTCGATGAGTTTGATAAGTTGTACAACGAAGACATTGAAGCGCGTCATCGATGGAAGAAAGAAAAGCTCGCCAAACAAAAGCAGCGTCAGCGGATTCAGGGATATCTCCTTTATGGAATCATCACCCTACTAGCGTTTGCGGTCGTTGCCAATATCATTAACGGCTATGTTCACATGAACAGGATCAAATATGGCAATGCCAGTCTTCAAGCAGAGATCGAAACGTTGCATACGGAGATCGAGGCACTGGAAAAGCAGATCGAAGAGAAGACAAATGCTATGGGCATTCGCGAATATGCACAAAAGGAACTGGGGATGATTCCGGCCGACCAGGCGGAGCGCCGTCAGGTTCAAGTCATACGCACCTTCACGTTGAAAAGAAACACGCAAAGTGCTATAGTAATGGAGGAACACGAGAGTTTCCCAGCTCAAGGGCAGTAAAAGTTTTAATGTGAGAGGCAGTATATGAACCTTAAAAGAGGAAACATCAAGATATATCTGGCGCTGTTCCTGATATGTCTTGTTTTTTTTCTGTTTCTTGGAAGAAGTTTCCAACTACAGATTATTCAACACACGGAATTGACACGTATGGGGCAGGCCCTCAGCAAACGTGATATTGACGTCGAACCCGTTCGGGGAGAGATCTACGATATTGACGGAACCCTCTTGGCTACATCGGTCAAAGTCTATGACCTGTGGGTAACTCAGCAGGATCTTCACTTAGATACGATGGAGACCGCCGAAGAGATTCTTGCATTTCAGGAGCATGTCAAGACCTTGGAAGAAGTGCTGGGCATCACAGAGGATGAGTTTATGGCAAAAGCCACCGGACCGCATTCGAGTTTTCTGGTGGCAGGCAGCATCAATAAAGAGACACTCGATAAACTGAAAGAAAAATGGCCGCCGTGGCTTGTTGCCGCTGATTCCTACAAACGGATCTATCCAAACGGAAGCGTGGCACCCCAGGTGATCGGGACGACCGATAGCGCCGGAAATGGGTTGGCGGGAATAGAAAAAAGCTATAACGATGTCCTTCGAGGGGTCAACGGAAAAGTCCTCATGGAAACCGACCTCTGGGGCAATCAGCTTGCCATGCGAGAAGCGAAACTCTATGCTCCCGTCAATGGCAGCAATATACAGACGACGCTCTCTGTACCGAAGCAGTATATCGTGGATCAGTGGGTGAAAAAGGCGTACGATGACCTGAAGCCTGAAGGCTCTGTGACAGCGATCCTCATGAAAACCAAAACAGGTGCGATTGAGGCGATCAGCTCCTATCCCAACTTTGATCTCAACAACCCGAGAGTTCTTCCTCCCAGTAAAGAAAACGAGACCCTCACCGCCGAAGAATACACGGAAAAATTGTTTCATCTTTGGGCGACTCCCGCCAACTTGTTTATCTATGAGCCGGGAAGCATCAGCAAAGTCTTGACCACGGCGATCGGGCTGGAGACAGCGTCATTTAATATGGATACAATTTTTCATGACGATCACGGCATGTGGGAATATGAAGATGGGACCATCCTGTACTGTGTAGCCTATCCCAATAGCCACGGAGATCAGACGACAGAGGAGGCCTTGGTCAACAGCTGTAACCCTGCGTTTATACAGATGCGCCGATATATCGGTATCGACAATATGTACAATTATTTGGAAGCGTTTGGCCTTCCTTATCGTCTGGGAATGAAAATCGGCGATGAATCATTCCCCTGGTTTCTACCAAGGGAAACGCTTCGCCAAATCGAAGCAGACACGATGGCCTTTGGTCATGGCTACAGTGTGACACCTCTACAGATGCTCGCTGCCGTCAACGCCGTCATCAATGACGGAAAACTTATGCAGCCGCGCATCGTCGAGAGAATGTTGACAGATGAAGGGGATCTCATCGAGGAGTTTTCTCCGAAAATGGTTCGACAAGTGATCTCCAAAGACACCTCTGCTCTGATGCGTAAGATGATGCGGGAGGTAGTCACAAATGTCCCTTATGAAATGTACTTTGCTGTACGAGACATCGGGATGGGAGGAAAGACCGGGACGACGGACCTCCTAGAAGAAAATGAAGAGGGGAAATTAAAGAAAATCACCTCCTACTTTTTAGCAGCGCCGATCGATGACCCGGAATATAGCCTATTGTTCCTTGTCGACCGACCGACGACCGATACACATTCTTACATTCTGGTCGAATACACAGCGGGTATCCTTCTGGATGCGCTGCGTTACGATGGATACAAAGGGGATAATCCCGACGCCTATTTGGTTGACGTTCCCAATTTCATCGGCTTGAGCGACGAACAGGCGGAGCTGGAATTGAAGGAATTAGATCTCAAACCGATCTTTGTCAATTACAATGAAAAGGCGTCACCCCGACTGATCGTCAATCAGTATCCGGAGCCGGGAGCGCAAGTGCGTAGCGGCGCCACTTTGATCCTTGACTTTGGAGATCTATCGTCCAAACCGGTGGAGACGGAGTCCGAGAGTGAAGCAGAAAGCGAAGAAGAGTCAGATTAACAAGCAAGACAGGAGAGGATAATGCAGAAGAAAACCTACACCGATGAAAGTATCCAGGCCTTAAAAGGGGCACAGCGTGTGCGTCTTCGACCTGCGGTCATATTCGGCAGCGATGGGTTGGAAGGCTGCAAACATTCGATCTTCGAAATTCTTTCAAACTCCATCGATGAAGCGCGAGAAGGATACGGAAAGACCATTCGCGTCACGCAACACATCGATCATTCGATTACCATAGAAGATCAAGGCCGCGGCATCCCTGTCGGATATAATCGCAAGGAAAAACGCCATAACTGGGAATTGGTCTTTACGGAATTGTACGCCGGCGGAAAATATGATCATCATGAGAACGCGAACTATCGCTATTCGTTAGGTCTTAACGGTTTGGGATTGACCGCGACTCAGTACAGCTCGGAATATATGGATGTTGACATCTATCGAGACAACCGCCACTATCAGCTCTTCTTTGAAAAGGGAGAGAACGTCGGAGGGTTAAAAAGCAGCAAAGCCAACGGACACACCGGCACCGGCACGAAAATCACCTGGCGACCGGACATGGATGTGTTCACGCAAATTGCGGTAGAGCCCGAGCATTTTCATGAGCTTTTAAAGGAACAGGCGATCGTCAACTCCGGCATCCGCTTTGTCTATGAACAGGAAGCGACTGGAGAGACAACAGAATACTATTATGAAAACGGTCTGAGAGATTATATAGAAGAAGTTGCTAACGGGAAGTCCTTTACCCCGGTCTTTGTTTTAAAGGACGAGGGGAAAGGGCGCGACCGAAAAGACCGTCCCGAATACCACGTGCGCTATGAGCTGCTGTTTGCCTTTAATAATGAAGAGCGCATGCTCAAGTACTTCCATAACTCGAGTCATCTCAGTAATGGCGGATCGCCGGATCTGGCGATCAAGACGGCCTTCATCTATGAGATCGATCGATTCTTAAAGTCTGAGAACAAATATCGAAAAAACGAGGGGATGATCAACTTCGTCGATATTCAGGACAGTCTGATTTTGCTCTGCAGCTCGTTCTCGACAATCACAAGTTATGAGAACCAGACCAAAAAGAGCATCAATAACAATTTTGTCAGGGAATTCCTAACAGACTCCGTCAGACGAAAGCTCGAGGAGATCTTCACGGAAAATCCGAAAGTGCTCGAAGCCATCCTAGAACAAGTGCTTGTGAACAAGCGCAGCCGGGAACGGGCGGACATTGCCCGCACGACGCTTCGCAGAAGATCGGGGAGCCGAAATGAACTTCTTTCGAAAGTGGACAAATTTGTCGACTGCCGAGAGCGAGACCCAAATAAGAGGGAACTCTTTATAGTAGAAGGAGATTCCGCTTTGGGAGCCTGTAAGTTAGCCAGGGATGCCAAATTCCAGGCGCTGATGCCGATTCGTGGAAAGATTCTCAACACGCTGAAGTCCGATCCGGAGAGAATCCTCAAAAGTGATATCATCATGGATCTGATGAAAGTGATCGGCACGGGCATTCAGATGAAAGCAAAAAAGAACTCCCACCCTGCGGCCTTTGATATCAAGCGCCTCAGATACAATAAAATCATCATCACCACGGATGCCGACTTTGACGGATATCATATTCGGACCATGATCCTGACGATGTTTTATTCATTGGCACCGGAGCTGCTGAAAGAAGGATATATCTATATCGCCGAGTCCCCCTTGTATGAGATCGTATCGAAGGGGAAAAGTCATTTCGCCTATTCGGAGCGCGATAAAAATCAGCTGCTCGTCGACCTGGATGATCCGAAGGCCAAGATTCATCGCTCGAAAGGGCTCGGTGAAAATGAGCCGCAGATGTTATGGGAGACGACGATGAATCCCGCATCGAGAAGATTGATTCAGGTCCGCTACAATGAAGAGGAAGAAGCACACTATACTTTCGATGCGTATCTCGGTGACAACATCGATGAACGAAAGCGGTTGATCGAAGAGAAAGGTCCCATGTATCTCGACTATCTCGACTTGTCCTAATGTTTATTTCTGATCGGATTCGGGTAGTATAGATTACAGACAGCCAACTTCATACCGACATCAAGGCCCCTGCGAGGTCATCTTCACAGGGGTTTCGTATCCTCAAGATTAAAAAAAAGGCATTTTCTCAAGGCTTTTGCCTATTTCGTCGGAAAAAGTAAATATTTCTAAAAGAAACAGCGAAAAGTCCTTGACCCGGTGTGATAGATGAGATATATTATAGGAGCCCACTCAGCCGGCTTAAAAAAAGCAGTTGACAGAGCTTGTTTGATGGGGTAGGATATAGAGGTTGCCGCTGATTGCGGCGCATGAACGTTGAAAACTGAAGTAGCGTAAGATGAGAAGAATTAAACTGTTAATGAAGAGTTTGATCCTGGCTCAGGATGAACGCTGGCGGCGTGCCTAACA
>DUVM01000141.1 GCA_012841045.1 Tissierellia bacterium
AGCTCAAGCATCTGATGACACAGTTCGAACAAGTGCACATCGTGGAAAAAGAATATTCTTACATTTTTCAAGAGGAAGAGTACAGCAGCTCTTTGTTTGAAGTGATGGCGAAAAAAGGATCGGTTTCTTGAGCAAAGGGCAGTCTGGAAATTCACCGCAAATCCGATCTTAAGAACCAGATAATGAGGCATTACGGTTCTGTACTGGCGTCATCATAAAAATGGACAATGCGCTCCATGAGACCCTCATCAAAGGCATAGCACTGAGCTTTATCTAGATGCTTTTCCATGAACTCCTTTTTTATCTCCGCACTATGTACACCGCCATGCGCCTCCACATAGGCAAGGTAGTCCTTGTTCAGTTGCTCTCTGTATTCCTTTGCGGCCTCTGAATAATACACATAGTTGTGCCCTCTGTCTTCATATGTGATGAAGGTAAAGCGCGGATCGTCTCGATACGTTTCAAAAAATATGTCGTAGCCATTTTCGGGAAGGACCATGTCATCGTCTCTGCTGTGAATCACCAGCACATTGGCCTTCGATTCTTCAAAGCCCTCCATCACACTGGCTGAGCCAAATGCTCCAAATTTTACTCGCTCATACAACGAAACATAAGGTAAAAACCATTTGATGGCTGCGCCGATCATTGTTTTTCCTTCTTGTTCAAATAAATCTATTGATCGATTAAATCCCGCCAACAGCACCGCTGCTTTTACATCCGGATGCTCACGTAGCACGCAGCCGGCAGAATAAGCGCCCCAACTGTGTCCAAAAAGCACAATCGGCAGGTTCCGATATTCGTCGGTCTGCTTTACATAACGCAGGGCATCGTCAAGATCCATGACACCTTGTGGCAATCCTCTGACCGAGTCTCCTTCACTTTTGTCATTGCCGGTAGCGTCATAGGAAAAGACAAGATATCCGTGAGAGGTGAAGTAATCCGCCAGGTCCATGTAGGAGTTGTGACCTCCTCCACCCAAGCCGTGCGCGATCACGACTACCCCTTTTTTCTGTTGATTTTCTCTTTTGTAATGGTAACCCGCCAGAAGATGTCCGCTTCTTGAGGCAAATGTACTTTCTTCTCGCTGCAGTCCATTAAACTCACTGACCGAATACGCCACCCATTCAGGCGTCTCAAATCGCTTCCCAAATTGCTCTTCATAGACAAATATCGTCATAACGGGCATGATCACGAGAAAGAAACCCACGATCACACCCAAGATAGAAAGCAGAAGTACCTTTTTTACATCTCTACGCTTTTTTATTCTTTCCTCCCCGCTGTATGTGTTGCCCCGCAGAGATCGGTGGGCTTGCTGTTATCACAGGAATTGTACCCGAAACTTGCCGGGAATCTCCTACCTATCCAAAAGCCTTCGATAGGATAGTGTTTACTCCCTCCGCCGCACAAACGAAAGAATCTCCTGCCACGCCTTTTTCATCGTCCCCGGGATGACAAGGCATCCCAAATCTCTCGCTAGAAGAATGCTCTGTTCTTTCAGGGGAGATGGTCTCAGGGTGGTCCTGATGACAAAGAGTTCAGACGGCAGCTGTTGTCGCTCGCCTGCTAACTCAAAGAGACTTTCTGTTTTCCCGTCCCAGAAATAGATGTGTACCTGTTCAGGGTCTCCCTTCTCAAAAGAGAGGTGCAGATTGGCACGCTCTTTTTGAAGCCTTCCCTCGAAAGCACTTTTTCTCACAATCTGCTCCTCGAGGAACTCCTCTTTCCATTTCTCCCCTTCATAAGAGTGCACGAAATCATTCTCCTTCAAAAGATACGAGACGA
>DUVM01000022.1 GCA_012841045.1 Tissierellia bacterium
CCTGGCGTACAAAACGCCAAACGAAGTCAGCCGACAGATGCCCAGCTATGATCTGGCAGCATAAACAAGGAAAGGAAAGTGTTCACTCAATTCTGGAAATCTTGTCTTGACATTGGGGTCCACTTTAGAATTCCGAAAGCATACAGCCCAGTACATACTTCTATTGTTGAATTAGCTTAGTTGTCCGATGAGAACTGTCCTAGTCTCTCGTCTCCCTTTTGTCGACAACGTCTTCGGTTATGCTCAGTAACTTGGGAATCCTGCAGCGTGCAAGATATCGGTCACATCTTGAGATTTGTTGAGCGTATAGATATGCAGTCCGTCGATGCCCGCTGTCATAAATTTGTGGATCAAGTTGACAGTATACTCTTTGCCCGCTTTTTTGAAATCTTCGGGATTGTCGCCGTATTTTCCGATGACTTCTGCGAGTTCTCTAGGCACTGCGCTGCCGTTGGAGACAGCCATGCGAATGGTAGGATCTTTTGAAAGGACCGGCATGACGCCTACATCGATAGGCAGATGGATGCCAGCTTTACGGATGCGATCTACCCACCATTCATAATGATCGACGTCGTAGCAGAGCTGGGTCATGATAAGATCTCCACCCATGTCCTGTTTGTTGCGCAGATGTGCAATGTCAGAATCAAAGGATGGGGACTGAATATGTTTTTCAGGATTGGCGGCGATGGCAATTTGGAATTCAGGGAAATTTTCTCGAATAAACTTCACCAGTTCGTTCGCGTAGTCAAAATCCCCACGTGTCTCCGTCCATCCCTTCGGGAAGTCGCCTCGCATCGCCAGGATATGGTCAATGCCCAGATCCAGATAATTTCTCATATCATCTTTGATATTGTCTTTCTGATTGCCGATGCAAGTATAGTGTGTCACGGGAATCGACTTTTTGCCTTCCTCAATGTACTTGCAGATTTCGACATTTCTTCCTGCATTTGTTCCACCTGCTCCATAAGTACAGCTGATAAAGTCAGGTTTGAATTTGTACAGATCTTCAATTGTCTCAAGCAGTGGCTCGAGAGGTTGTTCCATCTTTGGCGGGAATACCTCAAAGGATAAGCTCATTCTTTCTTTCATAATGTCTGTAATTTTCATTTTCATCTCCTCAGTTTAGTAATTTTGTTCTTCGTGCATACCGTTTGATGGATCCTCATGATCGATGCATAAGGTGTCCATCTGTCCGAGCTACCATTAATAAGCGTTGAGTACCGATGGAGGCGTCTCTTCTGAAAAACCCATGCACTCAAAAGTAACGCTTTCTCCTTTGGGAACCAGACAAAAGTCGTCGTCATAGGGTCCTGAAATGAGTTTTTCAAGCATCCAGATACTACCATTTTCGACAAAAAGACTTAGATTGGCAAGTCTAGCAAAGTCCTCTGCCTTAAGGGAATACTCCTGCACATCATAGGTGCCGGTGTCGATCAGCATCAGTTTGTCATAGTTTTGTAGCATCTTTTTAAAGAGCCTGTCCGTGCGTTCTTTTCCATATCTCTCGACAGCTCTGTTAAAGTCACTCACCAAGCTGTCACTGGTATTCATCCAAGCCTTTGTCAGAAAATACGTATTCTTCATGCGCTTGAATTTTTCATTGGGCTTGCTCAAAAGCATAGAAATGCAATCTTCCGTTATCGGAATCACGAGATCTGCCGTCGTTGCCTGAATATGCAAGATGGCGTTACCGCACGTTCCAAAGGTAAAGAGTATTTCATCCATATCTTTGAGTTTGTCAACTTCTTCCTGGAGCTTTGCATGCAAATCAGAAGGCTTATTATGATATTTTGTGTCGATCCAAACAATCGGCATATCAGATCCCAAAAGGGACATAGCCTTCGTCAGTTCATCTCGCAGCATTTCGCAGGCGATGACAACTTTTTTCACGCTCTCCTCCGATGATTCCGTTTCCGATTCCTAGATTCAGTCTTTAATGGGCCCAATGCTTCCTTTACGATAGGCGGTGGTGAACTTGCGGCAATGGCGGTCCTTCCCAAGGAGCATATCCGCAGCTAGGAGAGTGGCCATCGTGTCGCGATTGAGCGGGTCCATGATGGCTGAATCCATGCCGGCGCCCATGGCAAGGGTCAGGAAGTTCTGATTGATAATCTTTCGAAGAGGCATACCGAAAGAAATGTTGCTAAGCCCCGAAGTGATATGGATATCGGGGTACAACTCTTTAATCTGCTTGGTCGCTTCAACGAATTTGAGCAGCGACTGGTTGTCCGTGGAAATAGCAATGACCAGCGGGTCGATAAAAATGCGGCTCTGGTCGATATCATACTGCTTTGCTTTTTCTACGATGCTCTTTGTGATATTGATACGTGTTTCCACATCGGTGGGGATACCGTTATTGTCACAGGTCAAAGCGACGACGTTCCAATCTGTCCCTTTCATGACGGGGAAGATCACTTCACATTTGCCATGCTCTTCAGAGACGGAGTTGATCAACCCGGGTCGCTTGGCATACTCAAGCACCTCTAGGATGACATGAGGATTGGGGCTGTCGATACAAAGAGGCGTATCCACGACTTCCTGGACTAAGTTCATCATCCATTTCAGAGATTCCACTTCAATATCCGGTGATGTGCCCGCACATACATCGATGTAATCCGCTCCCGCCTCTGCCTGTTTAATAGCAAGATTACGGACAAAGTCCTCATCCCTTTCGAGAATCGCCTTGCCGACACTTGGGATGGTCCCGTTGAGTTTTTCTCCAATAATAATCATTTTCTACCACCTTTACTGGTTTCGTGTTGATGGAATGCCGACCGTTTTACTAGGTTATTCATCTGCGTTTGGCATAAAACGTAAGTTGCCAAGGAACATTTCGTTAAAGTGAGGGTGTGAACTTAGCTCGATATACGAGATCTGACGCGAGATTTTTTTGCAATTGTTGAATTCTTTTTCCGACAGCAGAGTAAGCTTAGCTCCCGTACCGGCAGCATTTCCAATGCTGATTGTATTTGCCAGGAGTTCTTCGGGGAACATCCCCACTCGAGCGGCATTCTTGTGATCGAGATAACTGCCAAACGCTCCGGCTAAATACAACGTGCGTACATCGGCAATCTCTGCTGGGTATTCTTCAAGCAAAATCTCAATGCCTGAGGCAATCGCACTTTTTGCCAGTTGGAATTCACGCACATCTTTTTGTGTCAGATAGACTTTCGGCCCTTCTTCGGGATGTTCGTAAATGACAAAGGCCGTCTTTCCCTTTACATCTTTGACTTGGCTCGATATTTTCTTTCCAACGGGATGCGTGATCTTGTCGGGTGTAAGAATTCTTCCATTGTGATCAATCACTCCGACATCCAGAAGAACAGCAAGGACATCCACAATGCCCGAGCCTGCGATGCCTTCGGGTTCTGTCTCTCCTATGACACTATACCCAAATTTTTCATCTTCTGTAATATACACATGGTCAATAGCGCCGCTTGCTCCACGCATACCGCACTCAATTTGTACTCCTTCAAAAGCAGGCCCGGCAGCTACGGAACAGGAAAGAAGTTTTTTCTTGTTCCCAAGGACGATCTCGCCGTTTGTCCCGATATCGATTAATAGAGCCAGTTCTTTTGACTTGTATATCTCACAGGCCAGCGCCGCTGCAACCGTATCCCCTCCGACATACCCAGCCACATTGGGAAAGCTAAACAGTTTTCCTGCCGGATGAATGTTGAGTCCCAAATCAACTGCATCGACAATGAGCGCCTGCTTGACGACCGGGACATATGGAGAGCCTGCCAGATTGCGAGGCGGAATCTTCAAGAGAAGATGATTCATGGCCGTGTTGCCCGCTGCTGTGATCGCCACAACATCCTGCGCGACATAGCCGTGACTCAACGCCGCCTGTTCAATCAGACGATTGATCAGTTCGATGAGTTCTCCATTTAGTCTCTCTAGCCCCGAAGGATTTTGTGAAGCATAGACAATTCTTGAGATCAGATCTGCCCCGTATTTGGTCTGTGGATTTAAGTCAGAAAACCTTGCTATCTCTTCTCCTGTGTTCAAGTCCATCATATAGCCCGCAATGGTCGTAGTCCCGATATCAAAGGCGACACCCAGCATTCTCTCACTGGTATTTCCTGGCTCCAAATCAATGATCTCGTCTCCCGACATCAGGGCGGTCAACTTAAAGTCATTTTCCCTCATCAGAACAGGTAAGGACTGCAGAAGCTCTAAGCTCGCAAAGACATTTTTCTTTTCTCCTGACACGCGGGAAAAATCATCTCTGTTGTCTTCGAGTGTCGGAGGATCCATATTGAGAAATACTTTTTTGATCAGAGGGGAATGCCTTACTTTGCGTTCAATCCCCTCGAGTAAAATTTTACTCGCTTTTTGTTTCTTAGGTATTTCCACGACAAGATCTTCATGCACTTTCGTCTGACAGGCGAGTTCCTCATGAAAGTCTGCATCACCAGCCGACTTGATCTTCACTTTGCAGCGCTTACAAACTCCCACGCCACCGCAGGGAAATTCCAGATCCAAGCCATTGTCAATGATGATCTGCTGCAGCGTAGTATTCTCTATTACGTCGGTTTCTACATTGTCTGAGGGGAAAAGGACTGTAAATTTTTTCATGTAACCACCTGGCTCGCTCAGTCTATTCGGGAGTTCCGGTCGTCTCTACAAGGTTTCTTTTCTTATCGAGTTTTAATCCATAAAGGGCAAATGCGGTGCCGATCAGGCGTATAACGATAGCCAGTACCAATGCAAGAACGTAGCCTCCGGTTATATCTTTAATATATGCACCGACAAAAGGTCCTGATGCAACCCCGACGCCCACTGTAAAGGCATTGATAATGTTCATGATCTTTCCAAGATGTCTTCGCCCGAAAACGTGCGGGACAATGGCATAGTGAATCACCGGCTCGCCTCCGCTGATAAAGAAGAACAAAAAGCCGACGACATAGATCAAGAAGACGGAGTTGTACCCGAGATAAAAGATAGCCATAAGAATGGCGGGGATTAAGTAAACCAACCACAACGTCTTCCACGGTCCGCCCATCTTATCAGAAATCACGCCCCAACTAAATCGCCCAACCAATCCTGAAAACGCTTGAATCGTCAAAAAGAGTGGGATGACCGTCGTCAAGATGGTCTCTGTCGGCGTACTGTCGGACAGTCCTTCCAAAATGATC
>DUVM01000142.1 GCA_012841045.1 Tissierellia bacterium
AGATGTCTTTGGTCTTAATGTCTCCAAAAGTAGTCGAGAGAGTTAGATGGATGGGGACGTCATGAGCAAAGGGGCCTAGGTAATTAACTCCTTCTATGCTACGTACATTTGCCTCTTTGCCATCAACGATAAGTGTCGCGTTGGGAAATTCTGTCTGCTCGTAATAAACAAGCCACATCAGGGGTTCTGTGATGGAGTATGAGAGATCTTCTTGACCATAATCTTTTGTCAAAGATGCGCTCGTGGAGAAGTCATCATCTTCTGTCGATAGTGTATACTCATGGATCCCAGGCAGAAGCGAAAACACATTCTCTTCCTGTGGCTTTAAATGGATCGTTTTATCTGAGATTTGAAGAGTCAGAGGAATGAGATCTCCCCAGATCGTCGTTTTGTCCTCTTGTACTCGAAATGCATAGACGTCAAAGAGCCCCCATTTCTTTTGCTTAGAAAAGATCTCAATGAATCCGTCCGTGTCGGAGTCGAGCTGTTCAATCGTTGTCTCTAAAAAATGCTGATCGGACTGCAATAACTGCAACCACGGCGAGAGGTCTTGCTCTCCGGAAGCCAGGGCTTCGATGCTTTTTTCATCTAAGCTTCTCAGGCTTGTTTCTAACGTCTCTATAAAAGCTTCCTTAGAGTATTTCTGAGAAAAAAATGAGTAACTCGCCAGGGAGGCGATGATCAGCACGACTGTCAGTGCGCCGATCAGCAAAACTTTTTTATTGACCTTTGGCTTTGCCGCTGTCGATTCATAAAAGCCGCAATCGGGACAGGGAGCGGCAGGATCATCCAAGGGAGACGAGCAGCTCTTGCAAAGCAGTGTAGGCGCTGCTGAAGCCTCTTCTTGCTTTTGTCCGCATGCAGTACAAAAAACACTTTCTTCTTCCAGTGAGGCTCCGCAATGAGAGCATATTTTCGTTGCCATTTCGTTCCTCCGAGGATATACCAGGTCTATGTTTCTCTAGTTAAAAGCAGAACCTACGCTTGTACTATTTCGGGATGAGGCATGCCTCAGCTCTGAAGCAGATCAATCAATTGCTTCTATCAAGTTGGATGGGAAGGACTTTGAGCTTTTCTATTGGGATCATGAATTCTGATGATGCGAAGGAGTTAAAATTCTAATCCGTATCCCCATCATAAGCGAATGTTCCATCATTAATATATGATGAATATTTTGAGAAATCAAGAAAAAGAGAGCGTTTCGATATGAAAACATCAATCATCTGAAGAAGGGCGAAATGATCGAAGAAGCGCTAACAGCATCAATTTTTTAGAGTTATGTGGTACCATTAGCTTTTTCGCCTTCTTATTGCAAGATTCCAATGCAAAGGTGTAGATGATCTTCTAAAGGAGGACAGAGAAATTCTTCATTCTCGACTGAAACATCTTGAAAAGTTTTATGTTTCAAGCGATTCTTTCGCTTTTATTGATAATGAATCTGGTATTTTTACAGTCGATTTGTTACATATTTATACAGGGACTGATCACGTTGCCTATCAGTTAGCATTGTTAACTTAATAATCTTCATATGACAAAAACATGTTGTAATTGGTTGCTATTGTTTACAATGTGAGGGTATAAACTTCGCACATTAGTCAGTACACTTATGAAATGTCTATGTTACTGAAGTTCGACGGCGCGTAAGGATGCTTTGCTGGCCTATAAAACCACCTTGTTTCGTCTCCATGTAATTCACGTCATATCATGAGCGGCTCAGAAAGACGCCTGATGAATTCTCGAACACGTCGTCTCCTCAATGTCTTCTCACTAGATGTAGTAATCAGCAGATGCTGGTTTCTATTCTGTTCTTGTCCGGCCATACCTGACACAGCCTTAGAGGATAAGGCTACTGGAGGACCCTATGCAACAGAAACGAAGAATGTTTTCATTTCTATTAGTCTTTACTTTTTTGTTCACATCTCTATTGGCACCTAGCCTTTCCTTTGCTCAGCCTCAAAGCGTTGACGAGGAACAAGAACTAGAAGAATCACAACCACTTATCCTTCAAGAACCTGAGATTTTTTCCTCTTCAGACAATGATTCGTTTGATAACGCATCCACTCTTTCCGAGGCAATCGAGCCAGGGAAGGAAGAAGACGGAAGCGAAGAAATGGCTCTATCTGAAGAAGTCTCTTTACAAGAGCAGTTGGATGAGCCAGAACCAGAACCTGAGCCAGAGATCGAGCCGGAGCTCGAACCTGAATCAGAGATCGAGCTTGAGCCCGAGCAGGAACCTGAACCAGAGCCCGAGCCAGAACCCGAACCAGAGCCAGAGCCGGAACC
>DUVM01000143.1 GCA_012841045.1 Tissierellia bacterium
AACGCTTCAAAGATATTGCTCTCTGTGATGACACCCACCAGTTCGCCGTCGTCGACGACCGGCAGGAAGCTAAAGCGCTCTTCGCGCATGAGAGTGGCGGCTTCTTCAAGGAGCGCATCGGGGGAGATGGTCACAGGGTTTTTCACCATGATCTCCTGCACCTTCATGCGATCGAGAAGATAATTGATCTCCCGGACACTAAAGGTTGTGGCGAGGGAAGGAGAGGCGTTAGCAATGTCCTGGCGAGAGACGACCCCGACGAGTTGGTCTCCATCCATGACCGGAAGACGGCGGATACTTTTTTCCTCCATCAAGACACGGGCATCGAGGATGCTGTCGTCGACGTCGATGGTAATCAACTTCGTTTTCATGCGGTTTTTTACAAACATCATTTCCCTCCCAAGTAGGCTTTTTTGATCTCCTCACTCTCCAGTAGTGTCTTCGCTTCTCCTGAGAGCACGATCGATCCCGTCTCCAGCACATACGCCCGAGAGGCGATCTGCAGCGCCATATTTGCGTTTTGTTCCACAAGGAGCACAGTGGTTCCCGCTTCGTTGATCGTCTGAATAATATTGAAGATTTCCTGTACAAGCAGTGGCGCCAGTCCCATCGACGGCTCGTCGAGAAGGAGGACTTTGGGCCGGCTCATCAGCGCGCGACCGATGGCCAGCATCTGCTGCTCCCCTCCTGAGAGGGTGCCCGCCATCTGTTTTCTCCTATCAAAAAGGATCGGAAAGCGCTCATACACATGGGTAAGATCTTCCTCTATTCCCTCTTTGTCTCTTCGAAGAAACGCACCGAGCTCCAAGTTCTCAAGCACGCTCATCATTGGAAATACCCGGCGCCCCTCAGGGACATGTGACATCCCCTCTTTGACTCTCTCCCTGGGACTGAGCTGGGTAACATCGACTCCGTTTAAGAGAATCGATCCTGCATGGGGTCGAAGGAGACCGGAGATGGTCCGAAGGGAAGTCGTCTTGCCGGCCCCGTTGGCGCCGATGAGGGTGACGATTTCTCCTTCTTTCACGCGAAGAGAGATGCTCTTGAGGGCTCGTATAACTCCATAATAAACTTCTAAATCTCGAATCTCAAGCATGTAGGTCCTCCCCGAGATACGCTTTGATGACCCGCGGATCTTTTTTGATCATCTCCGGGGTTCCCTCCGCGATCATCAAGCCGTAATCAAGCACATACATCCGCTCACAGATGCTCATGACCAGAGACATGTCGTGTTCGATCAGAAGGATCGTCAGATCGAAATTCTCCCGGATCCACGAGATGGTGCGGGTCAGCTGAGAGGTTTCCGCCGGGTTCATGCCGGCAGCCGGTTCATCGAGAAGCAGAAGCACCGGATCGGTCGCAAGGGCTCTTGCGATCTCCAAGTGGCGCTGATCTCCGTACGGAAGATTTTTCGCCAGCTCTGATGCCTTGCTCTCAAGGTCAAATATCTTCAACAGCTCCATGCTCTTTTCTACCAGTTCCTCTTCTTCTTTTTGATAGGTTCCTGTATGAAAAAGAGCCGGAAACAGCCCGTACTTTAGGTTTTTATTCATCGCCGTGCGGACGTTATCGAGGACACTCAGATCGCGAAAGAGGCGAATGTTCTGAAATGTCCTGGCAACGCCCAGGCGACAGATATCGTGCGGTTTTCTCTTCTGCAGGGAGAACACCTCAGAGCCCCTGTGGAGTTCGATGCTCCCCTTCTCAGGCATGTAGATGCCGGTAAGAAGGTTGAAAAACGTCGTCTTTCCTGCGCCATTTGGTCCGATCAGACCCACCAGTTCCCCTTGAAAGAGCTCAAGATTGACACTCGTGACGGCGGCAAGCCCTCCAAAAGATTTGGACAATTTCTGCACGCTCAACACCTTGTTCATGAGGACCTCCTTTTTCTGGATCTTCCAAGATTTCTCAGTAGATCAAAAGACAGTTCCTTTGAGCCCATCAGCCCCTGCGGTCTGAGGATCATGATGACGACAAGCGCCACTGCATAAAAGACCATCCGCAGTTCCGGAAAACTCTGCAGATAGGTGGAGATGAGCGCCAGCAAGATCGCCGCAATCACCGAACCGGACAGTGAGCCGATGCCGCCGAGCACGACGATCACAAGGATATCGATGGATCTTGAAAAGCCAAACAGCGTGGGACGGAGGAAGTAGAAGTACGATGCATACAGGCTCCCTGCAATCCCGGCAAAAAAGGCACCCATGACAAAAGCGGTGACCTTGTAGCGGGTCGCATCGATGCCGATAGATTCAGCCGCAATCTCATCTTCTCGCAGCGTAATACAGGCGCGGCCATGTGCCGAGTGGATAAAGTTGCTGATCAGATGAATCGTCCCGGCTGTAAAGAGAAACAGCCAGGGCCACGTGACAAACTGTGGAACACCGTTTAATCCGGCCGCTCCGTTAGTGATCTCCAAATTCAAAAACACGATACGGATGATTTCTGCCATGCCGAGTGTTGCAATCGCCAGATAGTCACCTCGCAAGCGAAGGGTCGGAAGACCGACGATAAAGCCGACAAGGGCCGCTGCACAGGCGCCGGCGAAAACGCCCAAGAGAAATCCGGGGATCGTCGATATGCGCATCGTGATCAGCGCACAGACGTAGGCGCCGATCGACATAAAACCGGCATGCCCTAGAGAAAACTGCCCAGTAAAGCCTGTGATCAGGTTTAGACTGACAGCCAGAATGATATTGATGCACAGCGTCGTCAGGGTGGCAAAGAGATAGTCATTGAGAATGCCCGTCATCACCAGGACTTGTCCCACGACAAATACGAGAAGCATCAAAATATATTTTAACCAGCCTTTTTGAAGGAGAGCCATATTACACCTTCTCCCTCGTCGACTTTCCAAGAAGTCCCGCCGGTTTGATGATCAAAACGAGGATCAGGATCGCAAAGACCACGGCGTCACGATACATGGAGTTGCCATAGCCGGCGACAAAGACCTCCACCGCGCCGATGAAGTATCCTCCGAGAACGGCTCCTGGAATCAATCCGATACCTCCAAATACAGCGGCTACGAAGGCTTTTAGCCCCGGGAGCATGCCCATCAGGGGATTGATGGAGTTGTAATAGACGCCGACCAGGACACCGGCGGCTCCCGCCAGCGCACTGCCGATGGCAAAGGTAAAGCTGATGGTGGAGTTGACATCGATCCCCATAAGCTCCGCCGCATCTCTATCCTGAGAGACAGCCCGCATGGCTTTTCCAATGCGGGTGGTTCGCACCACAAACTGCAAAATTACCATCAGCACAATGGTCACGACCAGGATAAGAATTTGCTGCGTGGTGATGGTCATCGAACCCAACGTAAAGGTCTTCGTAAGAAATCCCGTCATCGGCGGATAGGAGCGGACATTTGCCTTGACGAAGAACATCATGCCGTACTCAATGAGCATCGACACCCCGATGGCGGTAATCAACACAGCAATGCGTGTAGCATTTCTAAGCGGCTTGTAGGCGATCTTTTCAATCAACACACCGATGATGGTGCAGAGTACCATGGCGATAAGAATGGCGGGAAAAAAGCCCAGCCCAAAGTACGTCATAGCAAAATAACCGATATACGCTCCCAGCATATATACGGAGGCATGCGCAAAATTAATCAGACGGATAATGCCATACACCATGGTATAGCCAAGAGCTATCAGCGCATAGATGCTGCCTATTGAGATACTGTTGAGAACCTGCTGAAGAAATTGTCCCATATTGAGTCCTCTTTCATGACTTCTGGGGAAGTGCGTGTTTACTTATTTATAAAAGAAGAAAAGCGGGAGTCTCCCCCCGCTGATACTTCTGTTGGTCTTCGAAGGAGAGACTATTCACCGGATCGGGTAATGCTGTCCTGTACTCCGTCTTTTAGACCTATTACAACAATGGATTTTACGGGATTGTGGTTTTCATCAATGCTAAAAGAACCGGTCACGCCGACAAAGTTCTCGGTCGAAGCGAGCGCATCCTTTACGGAAGGGCCATCAAGATTGGCTGCACGGCCAACAGCATCGGCAACAAACTTCATGGCATCATAGCCCAGGGCGTGGAACGCATTGGGATCTTTGCCGTATTTTGCCTTAAAGTCTTCGATGAATTTGAGAACCACGGGATCCTGATCAAGTGACGAATAGTGATTCGAGAAGTAGACGTCGTTCAGCGCGTCAGCACCTGCCAGTTCAAGCAGGTCCGGAGAGTCAAATCCGTCGGCGCCAAGAATCGGGGTGTCGATGCCCTGTGCGCGGGCTTGTTTGATGATCAGTCCGGCTTCCTCGTAATAACCGGGGATAAAGATCACGTCAAAGTCTTCTCCCTTGATTTTTGTCAAGATCGCGTTAAATTCGGTATCTTTTTCCACGTAGGATTCTTCGGCCACGACCTTTCCGCCGTTTCTTTCAAACTGCTCTTTAAAGTTTTTGGCAAGTCCCTTGCCGTAATCGCTGGAGCTGTCCATGATAATGACGGCATTTTTGGCTCCCAGAGTGTTCATGGCAAAATCGGCCATGGCTGTTCCCTGATAGGAGTCGTTGAAGCAGATGCGGAAGGCGTATTCTTTGAGGCCTTTATCATCCACGGTCACGTCGTCAGCAGTAGCGGAACCGGAAACCACAGGGACTTCATTTTTTTCTGCAACGGGAATCGTCGCTTTAAAGGCGCCGGAAGTAGCCGGGCCGATAGCGGCAAGTACACCGTCTTGGGTCATCATGCGATTGGCCAGCGTCGTGGCCTCTGCATGGTCGGATTTGTTGTCATAGGTTACGAGCTTAATCATTTTGCCGTCGACGCCGCCGGCAGCGTTAATCTGTTCGACAGCCAGCTCAATCCCTTCGAGGTTTGCCTGACCGTAAGCGGCGACCCCGCCGGAAAGTTCGTAATTTATGCCAATCTTAATCTCTTCCGCGTCCGCGCCTGACGCTGCAGGCTGACTCGGAGCTTTGGAACAACCGACAAGCGCGGCTGCCATCAAGACCAGCACTAAAAAGACACTAAGTAGCTTTTTCATTTTGTTCTCCTTCGTAATTTGGATATTGGAGACTATGTTAAGCTTGTTTCCACACTCTGTCAAGAGAAAAAAGACAAGTTCGTCATATTTTGCCCGAATGCTAACCTCACTTAATTTTTTTCGCTCTCAGCGCCTTCAAAAGATATCCTGAATGATCAAAAGACATTTGTTCTATCGCTTGGGGTACAATAATGTAAATACCTGCGAGAAAAGAAGGGGCATATGATCAAATTCTTAGGCTTGATAAATATACTTCTGGTGAGCGTGTTAACCTCCACGTACTGGCTCCCACGCCTAAATAGGCACACCCTTCGAATAAAAAGCGCCGGCTACCAGTCGCTGATCGGCTTCTTGCGAAAGATCCACAAACCGCTCGGCATTGTCCTTCTGGTGACGGCTCTTGCTCACGGTATGCTGGCGCTCGGAAAACTGTCCCTGCATACCGGCAGTGTCATGTGGATCGTCATCTTTCTCACCTCTCTACTCGGAGGCGCTCTCTATAGAAAGAGAAAACCGGCGCTGTTCAAGTGGCATAGGAGATTCGCTCTTCTTGTCGTTCTTCTGATGCTCTTGCATCTATTTGCTCCGAACGCCCTCTCTTTTCTCTAGCGACAATGACCCCTTAATAAAAATAACCCGCCTTCTCTTTAAAAGAGAGAGTGGGTTTTCGTCAATGGAAACAGATTTGGTTAGTGTCTTTACTCTTCATCGAGCATCATCTGCAAGATGACGGCGTCGGTTTCGTGCATGCCTTCCATGCCAAGTCGCGCGTAGTGGTCTAGAGTCTTCTCCCAATCCTCCCGGATAATCCCTTCTCCCGGCGTCAGGTGTTTTCCCTTTTGCGCCAGCTCATAGGCGAGAAATGCACTGTCCAAAGCAGATACGATCTTGATCGCACAGGATCCTTTGGCTCCGTCGCAGACGATTCCACCCGTGTTTCCGAGCGTGTTGATCATCGTGTGATAGACTTCCTCTCGCGTCCCTCCGAGCATATAGCTGATCGATGCCACGGCGGCCGTCGCTGCACTGACAGCACCGCAGAAGGCCGAGAGTTTTCCCATGCCGCTTTTCACACGCAGAGAGAGAAGATTGCTAAGACAGAGGCTTCTTAGCACCTTTTCTTCTTCTACGTTATTTTCTTTTGCGTATTCAAGTATCGGCACCGAAAGAGTGATGCCCTGATTGCCGCTTCCAAAGTTGATCACAACCGGCAGAGCGCTGCCCCCCATACGAGCGTCGCTTCCTGCCGCGGCCGCGCTGACGGCGCGACCCCGTACGCCTGTATCAAGCGCTCTTCTTGTCAATCCCGCATCCAGACCG
This sequence comes from Tissierellia bacterium, assembly GCA_012841045.1. Taxonomy (GTDB): domain Bacteria; phylum Bacillota; class Clostridia; order Peptostreptococcales; family Acidaminobacteraceae; genus DUVM01. The sequence continues at coordinate 6,320 of DUVM01000143.1, forward strand.
TAGCCACCTTTAAAGCCTTCTTGAGAAATGGCGGTATTGTAGTGGATCTGATCTTTTAAAATGCGGATTACTTCTTCAGGAATATCACCTTCTACATAGTCGAAGATGTTTTCAAGGGTCAGCTGTTTTCGCGGATTTCTGTCAGCATCTTTCTCAAGGGGATGTGACTCTAAGCAGACATGGTCACGCCAGACCTCGGAGAAGTGATCGTGATCACGCTCGAGGATCACGCGAGCCGTGTGATCTTTTCCGCTCAGTGTCAGGTCAATCTTGAGATTTTCTTCTCCCGGAAGCACTTCTAGCTCCACAGGATATGTCTCAAGCCATTCCCTGGCTCTTTTCGATGCATCGGGAGAGAGATGAGAAAAGACAGCCAGTCCGTGTGAGGCGTCTCCTTCCAGCGCTCCTAGTACAAGCGCCGCTTTGATGCCTTTCATCCCATCGCTGTTGGGAATGGTGACGGCTTTTGCATTTTTAATGATATTTGCGCTGAGCTTTGCATGGATTTTTATAACGTCATCATCCAAAACGCCTGCTGCTCGTGCCGCTGCCAGAGCCAGAGCGGCAGGCTCCGTACAACCCATGGCTAATTTCAATTCTTCTAAGAGGATGGCTGAAATCTCTTCTTTTTTCATATCTTCTCCCCATCATATACTTTTTTCTATTTTAATAAATACAGAGGGGGACTTCAAGTAAGCGTGACAGGGATTCTCTCTCACTGCATGACAAGAATAATGCAATGGAGTGAAGCTAAAAAGTGACAGCACATTTTTTGCTCTTCCGCCTATTTTTTCTGACATACTTCTGGAAAGCATAAAAAAACACATCCTTACTTTATAACGAGAAAATCGATGCATTGTTTAGTATAGAACCTAATCTATCCTTCTTCCGTCTATTTGTTTCATTATCGAAAAAGGTTGTACAGGTGTTTGCTTTAAGTATATAATGTATAGTACCTAGGTGAATATTGAGAGAATAAACTCTTAATCACATCGTATTAAGGAGGACAATATGACGAAAAAGAATTACCTACTTGCATTAGTACTCCTCCTGCTGGTTGCCATGGTTGCCTCTTGTGCTCAGCAACCAGCGGCTCCTGCACCCCCACCGGCTGCGGGAGAGACACCACAGGAACCATCACAAGAAGAACCACCTGCCGAAGAACCACCGGCTGAAGAACCTGCAGCTCCTGCAGAAACTGTTTTTGTCAACGTCGCTACCGGTGGCACGGGAGGAACCTATTATCCGCTCGGCGGTGCACTGGCAAAAATCTTTAATGAGAACATCCCGGGCGTCAATGCCAATGCCCAATCGACAGGAGCTTCCGTTGAAAACATCGGTCTGGTAGCTTCACAAGAGACAGAGGTGGCTTTTGTTCAAAATGACGTCACATACTATGCCTGGACCGGTACCGAATCCTTCGCCGACAAAGATGCGATCACCAATATTCGCGGCATGGCCATGCTCTATCCAGAGGTGATTCAGATTATTGCCAATGCCGATGCCGGCATCGCGTCGGTGGAAGACCTTGCAGGTAAGAAGGTCGCCGTAGGAGCCCCAGGCTCCGGTACAGAAGTCAATGCCCGTCAGCTCCTTGAGGAGCACGGCATGACCTATGAAGACCTCGCTCTTGCCGACTACCTCTCCTTCTCAGAGGCAGCCAGCAACTTAAAAGACAAGCACATTGACGCTGCTTTTGTCACCGCCGCTGTACCTACATCGGCTGTTATGGAAGTCACCCAGACCTCCGACATCGTCGTCATTCCCGTAGATCCTGCAAAAATAGCCTCTCTGGCGGAAAAATATCCGTTCTATACGGAAGTCGTCATCCCTGCTGGAAGCTATCGCGGAAATGACACAGACATTGTGACACCGGCCGTCATGGCGATGCTCGTTGTCCCAGAAGAGCTTGATGAAGAGCTCGTGTACAACATGACAAAGAGCATGTTTGAACAGCGACAGATCATTATTGACACCCATGAACGCGGAAACGACATCAAGCTGGAGACGGCGCTAAACGGCATGCCGATCGATGTGCATCCGGGTGCAAAGCGCTATTACGATGAAATGGGAGTCGAGTAACAAAAACCGACAAGGGAAAGGCAGACCTGCCTTTCCCGCTTTTGCTTATGCGCTGCTCTTCACCATTCTGCTTTTTAGTTTTCCTGTGCGTTATCTCGCCGCAACGGATGCAGCGAGTGCTCGCTCTCTGAAATCCTGGCTCCTCTTCGGTCAGCGAAGCTTTACCATCTCGTATATCCATTCGGTGGAGTTGACAGAAGTCCGAGAGGTATACCGGATTGAACAAGATGACATTTATCTATCAGAGACGGTATTTTTTTCTTATGGAGCCGGACTGCCCTCGACAACACCCTATTCTTTTGAGATGACCGAGGAAGGATTTCGCATCTACGATATCGATGAGAAAGTAGATCCCCTTATCTATCGGACCGGCGCCGTACGTGCCGATCATCGGCTCATCATCGGAGCGAGGGATATTCCCTTTCTAGATTTCAGCCAACCTGCAGAAGCCGTGATGTTCCAGTCTAGAAAAAGTCCTTTCATTATCTTTCTCATAAAGGAGTTCTTTTATGAATAAAGACCCACACCACAACGATATCACTCCCCCTATCGAACCGATCGAGGAAGAGAAGATCATCTCCCTTACAGACAATCCTGACGCGATGGATGTCGATGAGCTTTTAGCTGAGTACGACAAGGAAACGAGCAGTCTGAGAAAGCTGACCGGCATCTTGGGATATGTCGCCGCTTTTATCGCCATCGCCATGTCGCTCTTCCATTTCTATACTGCGGGCTTTGGGATGCTTCTTGCGCCTCGGCAGCGCTCTTTACACATTATCTTTGCCTTTACACTTGGCTTCCTCTTCTATCCCAGGTCCACAAAAAGCCGGAAAGATCGCCCGGAAATCATCGACTATCTGTTCATCCTCATCACCATCACGGTGTTTGGATATCTCTTTGCCTTTCCCAAAATGATCGCGCTAAAGGCGGGCGCCGTTTCACAGCTCGACCTAGCGTTTGGTATCTGCGCCATCCTTCTCACCCTCATCATCACCCGACGCGTGGTGGGGATTGCGCTGCCGATTGTCGCAATCGGATTTTTACTTTATGCATATTTCGGTCCGTATATGCCGGGACTCCTCGCACACAGAGGCTTTACCATCAACCGGATCGTCTCCCATATGTATCTAGGCTTGGAGGGAATCCTCGGTATCCCTCTCGGTGTTTCAGCGACCTTTGTATTCATGTTTATTCTCTTTGGCGCCGTGCTGGATAAGACGGGTGTCGGAAAGTTCTTCATCGACATCGCTTTTGCCGCGACAGGGTTTTTCCGCAGCGGCCCGGCGATGACGGCCGTACTCGCCAGCGGACTGATGGGTTCCATCTCAGGAAGTTCAGTCGCCAATACCGTCACCACCGGAGCCTTTACGATTCCCCTGATGAAAAAAACAGGCTATAAACCGTATTTTTCAGGAGCCGTGGAAGCCACCGCCTCCACCGGCGGGCAGATTATGCCGCCAGTCATGGGAGCGGCCGCCTTCATCATGGCGGAGTTTACCGGGATCAGCTACGGTCAGATTATTATTGCCGCCGCCATTCCCGCAGTTTTGTACTATTTTGCGGTGGGCGTCATGGTGCACCTTGAAGCCTCGAAACTCGGTATCCAGGGAATTCCAAAAGATCAGCTTCCCAGCGCACGTAAGATCCTAAGAAACGAAGGCTATCTGCTGATTCCTCTGATCTCGATCATTTACTTTCTCGTCGCCGGTTACACGCCGACAAAAGCCGCTTTCTACGCGATTGTCCTTAGTCTGGCCATCGCCGTTGTCGTCGGGCTCATTCGAAGAAAGAATCGATTCGGGATAAAGGAATTTCTCGGCGCGATGGAGTCGGGCGCAAGAAGCGCCATCGGTGTCGCCTGTGCCTGTGCCTGCGCCGGCATGATCGTCGGTGTCGTCACGTTGACAGGCCTTGGCCTTCGCGTCGCCGAACTGATCGTGACCCTTGCAGGAGGAAAACTCCTTCTGACACTGTTCTTTACCATGATCGCCTCGATCATCCTCGGCATGGGGCTTCCGACGACCGCCAAGTACATCGTGCTGGCGACGATGGCTGTCCCTGCTCTGATCCGCCTTGACATTAATCTCGTGGCGGCTCATCTGTTCATCCTCTACTTCGGGGTGGTCGCAGACATCACGCCTCCGGTGGCGCTCGCGGCTTATGCAGGAGCGGGTATCGCAGGAGCTAGCCCCATGAAGACAGGCTTTCAAGCGGTGAAACTTGCGCTGGCGGCCTTTATCGTCCCCTACCTCTTCGCGATCGATTCTTCTCTTATCTTGGTTGAAAAGGTAGAAGCAGGGGTGATTCATTTCCTTCCGATCTGGCAGTCCATTCCGATTCTCGTCTCTGCCGTTCTAGGGATTTTATGCCTGGCCGTCGCCGTCGAAGGCTATTTCCTTGACCACACAAAGATCTATGAGCGCATTCCTTTGGCTGCGGCATCACTTCTTCTTCTAAAGCCCGGTCTCATGACAGATGGAATTGGACTTGCCGTTCTTGTCGCCGTTTACCTGCTGCAAAGAGCGAGAAAGAAGAAGGTCGCTACGTCTTAAGCGCCCAAACATCTTTAGAAAAATCTCCGCTGTGTCGTCTTCAAAGGACTCACAGCGGATTTTTCTGACTTCCTTCCTCTTTGCGTCTGAGAATCAGAATCAAAAAACGGTAGATTCTCTCTTGAAAATCTACAGCAAATTGCAATAACAAGTTGAACATTGACTGTTGAATAGCCCATCAGGCGACACGGGAATAGATCCGGTCCAACTCATCCTCAAAGAGATCATCCGGGGTGTGGTAGCCCAGGAGTTTTCTCGGT
>DUVM01000144.1 GCA_012841045.1 Tissierellia bacterium
ATCCGCATCCGTTCCCTGCAGGTGACAAGCCGGGGGACCAGTTCCGGAGTCGATCTCACCAATTCCGCCTGCGCGCTGGGAGACCCTTTTGTCGCCGGAAAATGCGCCGAGTGCGGCACCGTCTGGCCAAAAACACGTGTCGAGGGCTTCGGTCCCGATGCCATCAAGTGCGAACACTGTGGCGCCGTCGTCAATCCCTTTCGCTTCGCTTCCGGTTACACCATGGTGTTTGACGAAGCGTATCAATTTGGCTTGACGCTTGAAAAAGAAGAGGTCGACAAAATCGCGCAAGATCCGACAGAATTTTCCAATCTACCGGAGCATTCGATCCAGCACTCGGTCACTGCACTAGCGCCCAGCGACATACCCGGTCTCGTCTCTCGCGTTACTCCGTTTCTAGGCCAGCTCGGTACGACACCCGCTGTCGATACGCCGGACTCTCACAACGCAGGAGACTTCGGTCAATTTCTGATCGGTGCTCCCCACGACTACGGGATTGATCCCGAAGGGATCGCCCACTTGACCGATGGCCATATGGACATCAACCGAGTAAGAGAAGGCGCCGTACTCATCGCGCCGGTGCGCGTGCCGGGAGGGGGCGTCTATCTAGGAGATATGCATGCGATGCAAGGAGACGGTGAGATTGCCGGGCACACAGCCGATATTTCCGGCGTTGCCGTGCTCGAAGTGACGCTTTTAAAGAATCTTCCGATCGAAGGTCCTGTGCTTTTGCCAGTCCCGGAAGATCTACCGAAGTTGAGTAAGCCGCTCTGCGCCTCCGAACGAGAAAAGGCAGAGAAGTTCGCTAAGAAATGGAACGTCAAACTGGAGAAAAACTGGCCGCTCTCCTTTGTGGGGACGGGAGCCAACTTAAATGAGGCGGTCGATGTCGCTCTCGCACGAGCTGCCAAACTCCTAAATCTCTCAGTAGAAGAAGTAAAGAACCGCGCGACAATCAATGGAGAGCTGCAGATTGGAAGATATCCGGGTACGGTCACCGCCACATTTTCCGTACCGGAAGAAATCCTTAAGGAACTGGGACTTCTCGATCTGGTCCTATCACAGTACGGCGAATAGCTGTAAAGGAAAGAAGCCCTTTTAAGGGCTTCTTTTTGTTTAGCGATCTAGCTTTCCGCGCCTTCTGATTGCTTCGTATCGACTCGTTGATGGACGATGGTGCGAAGACATATCTCCAGCGCGAGGGTAATGGTCTCGAGTGCAAGCGACGGTGCATTTGGATGCCTCTCAAGCTGTTCAGGGATGAAGGGCACGTGGACAAAACCGCCTCGGACTCCTTCTAACGACTGAAGATGGTGCAATAAACCATACATTATATAGTTACACACAAAGGTCCCTGCCGTATTGGATAGAGAAGCGGGAATGTCCTTCTCCTTTAGCGCCGCTACCATGGCCTTGACCGGAAGGGTGGAAAAATAAGCGCTCTCCCCCGCAGGTTCAATGGCTTCATCGATCGGCTGATTTCCCTGATTGTCTGCGATTCGCGCGTCGATCAAATTAATCGCCACTCTCTCCGGCGTGATCTCGGCTCGTCCACCTGCTTGGCCCACGCACAGCACAGCTTCGGGGCGGAATCTCTCCACCGCCTCGAGCAGTCGAGTAAGGCTTTCGCCAAACGCCGTCGGGAGGATGATCTTTTCGATCTTCACGCCGTCGATGCTCTCAGGAAGCCTCTCTACTGCCAAGGCAGAAGGGTTTACCGGCTCATCATCAAACGGCTCAAAGGCGCTGATCAATAGACTCCTTTTCATATGTGTCTCCTTGCATTTTGTCGCGGGACACTTTCTACTCATGACGTGACCCTCGCTATTTTTGACGGAAGAAAAAAGCAGGCATGATGCCTGCTTCTGTTTAACGTTTGGAGAATTGCGGTGATTTACGAGCTTTCTTCAAGCCGTATTTTTTGCGCTCCTTCATGCGCGGATCGCGCGTGAGATAGCCGGCCCCTTTGAGGGTAGACTTGAGCGATTCATCGCTTTTGACCAGTGCGCGGCTGATGCCGTGGCGAATGGCGCCGGCTTGACCGGTGAATCCGCCGCCCTTGACATTGACGAGCACGTCATACAGACCGATGGTGTTCGTCATCTCGAGGGGTCGCTTGATCTCCTGAATGAGAATTTCATATCCGAAATATTTATCCGCTGGGCGTTTGTTGACCACGATTTTTCCGGTTCCCGGAACGAGGCGAACGCGCGCAATAGATTTTTTTCTTCGACCTGTACCTTGATATTGGCTTGGCATTCTTCCTCCTAAAATTCCAGGGGTTTGGGCTGCTGTGCAGCATGGGTGTGTTCAGGTCCGACAAAGACGCGGAGTTTTTTGAGCATGGTGCGACCGAGAGAGTTTTTGGGCATCATGCCTTTGACGGCGAGATACACGATTTTCTCGGGCTGGCGCTCAAGCATCTCGGCGAAGTTTCTCTGTTTGAGTCCTCCGAGATATCCGCTGTGCCAACGGTAGAGCTTATCCTGCTCTTTGTTTCCGGTGACTTGAATTTTTTCGGCATTAATCACGATCACATAGTCGCCTGTGTCTACGTGGGGGGTGTAGATAGGCTTATGCTTTCCTCGCAGAATCGACGCGATCTGGCTGGCCAGTCTGCCAAGCGTCTTGCCCTCGGCGTCCACGACAAACCACTGTCGCTCGACTTCCGCAGGCTTTGCAACGTACGTCTTCATGTGTTTTATTCCTCCCATTTTCATTGGGGCAGGGAAAATTGATTACCATCAGTCATTTTAACTAGACAATCTGGGAATGTCAAGCTGTTTGACAAGACAAGAGAGAAACACTTTTTCTCCTGTAAACATGTGGTATCATGATAATTAGAAGGAGATCGTATGAAAAGCATCATTATCATTGAAGATCATCAGGTGCTTCGAGATTCTCTTGCACATATTCTCGAGAGCAAAGGAGAATTCAAGGTTGTCGCACAGAGTTCTAGGGCATCCGATGCGCATCAACTCTGCAGACGTCATCAGCCCGACATTCTCTTGATGGACATCATTACAGAAGATGGTGACGGACTGGAAAAAGCTCTTCAAATCAAAGAGGCAATGCCCAAACAGCGCATCTACCTACTGAGCGGATTGAAGGAACCCGATCGCGTGGAACGAGCAAAAGAAGCCGGCATTGACGGCTATCTGCTAAAGGATCTGCCGATCTCGCAGCTGCTGGCGAAGCTACGACTGCATGACGCCGAGATGTTTCCCGAACTAGAAGAGTTGACAGATGAGATTCCGTTTGAATTGACACGGACGGAGCTGGCGATTCTCGAACTTCTGGGCATGGGGCACAACGTCGATTCCGTCGCAGAAGAGCTGCACTATTCCCCGCACACAATCAAAAAATACATCAGCCGCGCCCTGTTAAAAAGCGGCTGTGCCAACCGCGCTATGCTGCTTGCACATCTGACCAAGTCGGGTCACATCAATCCCTGGCGAAATCAAGCGAACGAGGGAGAGTGAGACGGATTAAGAACCCCTCTTCAGGAATGATGGCAAATGTACCGCCGATGCGCAGCATCTTCTCGCGCATCCCTTGGATGCCCATTCCCTCTTCATACTCGAGTTTATACGCTGTTCCATTGTTGATGATCTCAATCATGACGAAATTTCCGTCTTCCTTCAACAGCATCTCTACATAGTTGGCGCCTCCGTGGCGCACGGCATTGGTAGCGGCTTCTCGGAGGATCAAAAAGAGCGAATGCTCCTGAAGATAGCTAAGCGACGCTTTTCCACTGATGACAATCTCCACCCCGATATTGGCAAAGGCAGCGATCAGATTGGAGAACACCTCCTCTTCTTGCATCAGCGCCCGTCTTTCGAGTCTCAGTAACAGTGAGTTAATCATTTCAACCAGTTCCCTTTTATTAAGGGAGCTTTTTTCTTTTGCCGCCAATGTCTCCACTGTGATGCCAACGATCGAGAGTTCCTGCGCGAGGACATCGTGGATATGTCGCGCCATATTGGTCGCTTCCTGTACTTGAAGAGATTTGTCGATGCTGGTGAGCATTTCCTCGACAATCTCATTGACGGCGCTCAGGAGTTCTGAGTTGCTCTGCGTCTCGGCGAGCAGCTTTCGATACTCTGTGACATCGGAGAAGCTCCAAATGGTACTTGCCTTGCCGTGCAGGATGGTCTCCTGTGGCTCCATCAGGTACTGTCTTCCCCGGCTGTCGTGTACAACGGGCTCTCCGCTTCGGTAGCTTTCTAACCAGTCTCGGCCTCTCAGCTTGGGATCCAGTGCATGAGAGAAGATATCCTCCATTTTCTCATTGACAAAGAGCTCCTCCCCCGAATCCACCACGGTCCAGAGACCAAAGGGCGAAAGGTGAAGCGCCTGGAGCATACTGTAATCGGATTGCTGCTCCCGCAGGAAGATGATTGAGACGATCAAGTAATAGATAA
>DUVM01000145.1 GCA_012841045.1 Tissierellia bacterium
AACCATCAAACCACTGTAACCTGCTAATCAAAAAGGTGAGCTCATAGTAGCTCACTTTTTTAGTGCATTAACTTGTTAAACAACTTTATGACCAGATCGAATTACACCCTACCCAACCGTAGTAAATGACGGTGAAGATGTAAAGCGATAAATCCCGTCAGGGATCCTGTCGCCACTGCAGCAAGGATCAGCACCGGATAATAATATACAGCGACAGTAAAACTTCCAAGAATGGCTGCCAGTACAAGCATTTGCGCTGTGTTGTGTAAAAAAGCACCGATGACACTCACTCCCATCAGGGAAAACACGCGGGAAGTATATCGAAGAGCCAACTTCATTCCCAAAAGACTGAGAAGACCTCCGCTCATGCTATAGAGAAAACTGACACCGCTGCCTGTGAAAAAGCTCAACAAGGTAACGCGAGCCACCAAAACGATCAGCGCTTCTTTCCAGCTGTACATCAGGAGCACCATCAAGGTGATGATATTGGCGAGGCCCAATTTCACTCCGGGAAAGGATGGAAGAATCGGAATAAATCGCTCCATGTAGCTGAGGACCATGGCCATAGAAACGAAGAGAGCCAGCTGGGTGAATCGTCGCGTTTTATTGACTGAGGACATCGATCTCCCCTTCCTCTTCTCCCAAAATGGAAATGGCCAGACGATGAGGCAGGCAGACAATCGAATCACCTACCTTTGTAATATGGCCTTTCTTGACGCACAGATGATCACGACAGTTGGCCTCAATCATGTGGACACTTCCGTCAATAATCTGAATCACATTGATCTTGCCGTCGCGAGAAAGATCGATGATGGCATCTTCATGAAGAGAAACATATGTCGGCTCCTCATTGCCCTGACGGATCTCTATGATCTGTGCTGTTTCCTGTGAGCTCATGACGTTCCTGAGAATAAAAAAGCCGGCCAACAGCACCAGAACAACCATCAGGAGCACGTCTGCCCGCTTCATTTCATTCATTCTACTATCCGGAAGGTATCGTCTACAAGAGTAAAGAAAGAACGAAGACCAGAGGATACATGGATATCACGGGTGTTTGTCACAAAAAGTGCTTCCGCTTCTTCTGTCGCCTCTATAAAAGCAAGTCCTTTTTCAAGTCCCATGACATAGATGGCAGTGGACAATGCATCAGCCATGGTGGAGTTGCTGCAGACCACAGTGACTCCTGCCAGTCCATTCTCTGCCGGATATCCGGTCTTTGGGTCAAGAATGTGATGATAGCGTTTTCCCGCATCATCGAAGAAGAATCGCTCATAATTTCCACTGGTGACGACAGAAGTATCCTTGACATCAATGATGCCTAGATAGTCATCTCGATCGGAGAATGGATTTTGAATTCCTACACGAAAAGGACTTGTTCCTTTGCTTCCGAGGACATAGACATTGCCTCCGAGATTAAAGATCGCACTCTTGACGCCGGCTTCTTTGGCTATTCGCACCATTTCGTCGGCGGCAAATCCCTTAGCGATCGCTCCAATATCTACCTGCGTATCTCCGTGTAGACGCAGCTGATTATTGCCCAGTAGCTCTATATTTTCTAGCCCACTTGTCATTCTAGCTGTTTCAATTTCTTCCGGTGATGGCAGACGGGCTGTTTCTGTGCCTATTCCCCAGAGATTGACAAGCAGTCCAATGGACGGATCAAAGGCCCTGTCGGTCAATTCGGAATACTCAATGGCTTTTTCAATAACGTGATATGTCGACGGATTGACTTCAGTGATTTCGCCCTTTGCTTCATTGACACGATCAATATCCGAACCCTTTTTCTGCAGGCTCATTAAGACATCGATCTCCTCGAGGCGATCCATCATCTTGTTCATCAATTCTTCACTGGCGTGGTCTCTTATATCCAATGAAACGACCGTACTCATCACAAATTGCACTTCCTTCATCGAGACCGTTGCGTTCGAATCTACGCATGCGCTCATCAGAAGGAGACATAAAAGGAAAACGGCAACGATCCGTTTTTTCATTATTCCTCCTAAAAAAAGAAAGAGCCTATCGATAGGCTCCTTCAATTATAGAGGTTTTATTTGGCCTGTTCAAGTGCCTGAGCAGCAAGCTCGAAAAAGCCTTTGACATTGATGGATACACCGGTGATGGTGTCGACATGACCTTCCTCATCGCTGTATTCAATTTTCGTCGGATCCTGCTGTTCAATCAGGTACTGTTCGACCAGAGCGGCTTGCTCGTGCCAGTCAGATTGTGCGCCGGCGACTTTCATGTCATAGACGCCATCTTGAGAGGCTTTCTTTTTCATCAGTGTCTCGTCATCTTTATTAGTAGCATCCCAATTCACTGCTGTGATTTTGCCACCTTCGACAGTTACTTCAACAAAATCTTTCCATCCGGTTTCGGAGAAGTCAGCTTGTTCTGCTTTGTAGACGCCGTCTTTATAGCCTTCTGCTGCAGGAGTCTCAGGTGCAGGTGCAGGGGTTTCTGCAGGTTTTTGTGCACAGGATACTGCAACAAGCGTGAGGACAAGTAATAGTGACAGTAACAGAGTTACTTTTGATCTTTTCATTTATTGTTTCCTTTCAACCTTTCAAATGATGTGACAATTCTATGAGAATAAGCGAAATTTGTCAAGCATTGTTATGCTTATGCCAAAGCTTACTATGGCAAAATATACACTCTGACATTTCTACGACCAAACGAAATACATGTATCGTAGCTTTCGTAGAACAAATCGATCTTATCGCCTATGATCCCTCCGCCAACATCGGCTGCCACGCAGTACCCATAGTCGGGCCATCCATCTAAGCTTTCTACATATAGCTTGGTTCCCATGGGGATAACATCCGGGTCGGTTGCAACTTTTCCGGGTCCTGAGGGGACGCCCGTGGCAGTGAGTCCTTCGAGATTGTACGCTGTCGCCTCAAAGACCATGCCTTCGCCCCACCCTGCTCGAGGATCATCTTCTTCTGATTCCTCCGGCTCGGTCTCAGGCTCTTCTTCTGGCGGTGTGGGATGCGACGACTCCTCCACCTCTGCCGGACTTTCCTCTTGCGAATTTTCCTCTTCTGACGGACTCTCCTCTAGCACTTCTTTCTCTTCCTCCGCTGCTTCTCTCGTCTCTACTGATCGTGAGACGACAGAGATTTCTTCTTCCGGGATCGACACGGCGAAGAATTCGTGAATCGGAGTTTTTAGCGTCGAAGTGCTTACA
>DUVM01000146.1 GCA_012841045.1 Tissierellia bacterium
CGTCATCGAAGCTTGTTCTGCTTCTAGGTCTCGAAAAAAAGAAGAGATCGATATCTCCTTGTCACGGCATTCTTTTAAAACGTGCTCTGCACTAAAATGCATCTTCTTCCTCCACCGCGCCAATGTCGGCAATATGAACAAACGCCGGATCGCTTTTGAAAATCTCAAATGTTCGAGGATGGATCTTTGCGTCCAGCTCCAGCACCATCGTCGCCATCTGTCTGTCCCTCGTCACTTTCATGGCGGCAATATTGATGCCGGCAGAAGAAATCACGGCGCTGATGTGGCTGATCATGCCCTGACGATCAGGGTACTGCATCACAAGCGTCGGATAATCTCCGCGAAGGGAGACGTCAGTATCGTTAATCCTTATGATTTCTATCTTTCCGCCGCCGAGGCTAGAACCAATAATATGCGCCGTGGACGCCTCTCCCTGAATCACCATCTTGACGGTGTTGGGATGCACAAGACCCAAATCCGCCTCTGAGAAGGAGAACTTCAGCCCCTTTTCTTTTGCGATCGACAGAGCTTGTGGGATTCTCTCATCGTCGGTGTCCATCCCCAAGAGCCCCGCCACGAGGGCCCGGTCGGTCCCGTGTCCCTTATACGTCTTGGCAAACGATCCATGCAGAAAAAAGTCTACCTGTCGAATGGGTAAGCCAAAGATCGCCGCCCCAGTATTTCCCAGACGGACGGCTCCCGCTGTATGCGAGCTGCTCGGACCGATCATGACAGGGCCGAGAATATCAAAGATATCATGTTGATTCACGGTCTATTTGTCCTAATATTGAACACATCCCCTTCTTCCGGGAAATGAATATTGTTTTCAGTGATGTCGTCTGTGCTGTAATCCTGTCTGTGCGTGATATAGAACTCTTTGTCAGGATATGACCGGATGATCGGAATCAGCTCTTCCAAGGTGGTGTGCGTATCGAGCTTTCCTTCTTTTTTTGTGCCCTCGAAGACGACGCAACCCGCCTGATCAATGGCAGAAAGAACCGAGGGACAGAGCTCCGTATCTCCGCTGAAATAGATGCTCGCATGATCTGTTGTAAAGATATACCCGTAGCTCGTGATGGCGTGCTGCCCTTCCACAGGTGTGACGTGTACATCGCCAAGATCTAGCGTCTCGCCGGGAACGACTGAATGAAAATACGTCTGTCCGAGAATCGGATAGCGGACAATGTCCATGTCCGTAAATGTCACGGCGAAGTAGTCTCTGATCTTCTTCTCGAGCCCCGGAGGCCCGTAGATATGAACATCGCGGTCTATCCCCTCGACATACCTTTCAAGAAGCCAGAAGGGAAGCCCCACGAGATGATCTCCGTGGAGATGCGTAATAAAGACCGTGTCAATCGTCAGGTCATACTTTTTTAAGAGCATATTGCACGCTGGCGGGGCATCCACCAATATGTGATCGTCGACGACGGCGCTTGCTCCGTGGTACTTGGTTTTGATCGCCGCGCCCACTCCGACAAACTGTAATTTCATTTCTCCTCCTATACCAGATGGAAGTCAGTGAGCCGCCAGACTCTCAGATTGACTTCTTTCATGGCGCTGCCGCAATACGTGCAGGTCTTTTCCCCTAGCGTTGTCACCGGCGCTCCGCACTGAGGACAAGTGAGGCCCAGAGCCGTTTTGTCTTTTAGTTTCTGCATGTCTTGTACATAGAGATAGTGGGAGTCAAATGCGAGCTGCGATCGGTAGTTCGCCTCTCCCGAGATGATTTTCCCGCCTTTTTCTAGCTTGGCAAAGGATTCTAGCCCTGTCTGCAGCGTCAGATGCACCAGTCCGTCTCTCTTTTGATAGTCTCTGATGACAGTGCGATGAATCTTTATCTGATCGTAGAACTGTTTCAACCCCTGTTCTTTCAGGTCGCCGATTTGCGTCACCACTTTCTGTCGTATCTCATCAGGCACTTCCGCAGAGAGAAGCGATACTTTCTGTGAAGAGATGGCCTGCAGGGAGGACAGAAGAACCCGCTCCGCCTGCTTCTTTAGTTCATTGACGTTGAGCTCGGGAAAGTCTCGCCGAATCATCGGCAAATACACCGGCTCCATGGAGTGCAAGCTTCTGGGTTCTTTGGAAGCCGATAGCTTCTCCTGCTGCAGTCCGTCAATCAGACTCTCTGTGCCAAAAAGCGCCAGGGAAAAAGAGCGAATTTTATTGGTGATGTACACGACGATGCCGACAATGATCAATACCGGCACGATCCACAAAAGATAAACTATTGGCATGATGCTCCTACATAAAAAGACCGAAATTACACCGGTCTTTCTCCATTGATCTTCTTGATCCTTTTTTCCAATTTGATGCGTTCAATCCAGATCTCTTTGTTGCAGGTCAGGCAGCGCATACGAATGTCTGCGCCTTTCCTGGTGATTTCAAACTCCGCCCCGCCACACGGATGTGTTTTTTTTGTCTGGATGCGGTCGCCTACTTCAAGCTTCATCGGGGCGTAAAGAAGCTTGCCAGAATTCCTCCATTTTCATAGAAGAACGAGGCAAACGACGACTTATGGTAAATGTCGTAGAGGATGCCGGAGTTGAAGAACATAGCGATGTTCTTGGCCACTACGACGATGACCGCCGCATAGACCATTGCTTTTAGGAAGGAAAAGACCAACCCTCCGACACGGTCCACACTTGTCAGTCCCGCCATACGATGCGAATTCTCAAAGAAGCTACTGAGCAGGCGCACGACAATCAGCGTGATGACGACCAAAATGATGATCGCCAGGACATTGCTGACAAGTCCTAAGCTCAGTTCGCTAAAGACGATCTGATCTTTATCCTTAAAGAAACTCCCCTGTTCAAAGAAGTAATTGAACTCATCGCTCATGTTGAGGTTTTTGAGTTCCTGCAGGGTAAACTTCGCCTCTTCATCCAGCGTGTCGAGCTTGGAGAAAAGTGAGCTCTTTAAAAAGTCAATCAAATGCGAGATGCCCGGCAGTTTTTCCACTCGTACGGCAAACTCTCCAAAGTACCGAAAGCCGATATGCAGCGCCGCCCACAAGCTGACAAAGTCAAAAAAGTTTCGAAAGAGATTCTTCCGATACGCAAGAAGCAGCGTGACGGCCGTTATAGCCAGAATCAATAAATCCGTTATGTTCATACTCTCCTCTAGTATTGTATCTTCATGATCATGAAGCGCTCACCGTCAAAAACGGCTAAGTTTTCTTCATCGAGTAAATTTGCTTTTTTTATGGGGAAGTTAAATGTCTCACTGAGAAGAAGCTCCCCCGAACTGTTGTATATATCCAGTACATTTTTATAGTAGGCCAGTATCAGGCCCGATCTAGAGTATATATTATCATAGTTTTCCCTGATTTTCACTGAAAATTCTTCGCTCTTGCCGGTCAGAGAGTATCGAATCAGCTGCATCTGCCCGCTGCCCTCCAGAGGATTGGACGAGCCAGAGGTGACAAACAGACTTCTGTCCTGTTTTCTCACCGATACGACGCGGTTGAGCGGATGGCGATCTCCGTCGCGGCGAAGAGAGAGATCCATGGGCTGCAGTCCGTCTCGATAGACAAGGACAATGCCGTTGTCCCATAGATACGCGCCGAGGACCAAATCCGAAAGCGACACCTCATTGAGAAAGAGCCCCTCGAGTGTGTAAAGAAGCAGGACACTCTCGAGATCTCCTCGAACCTCGCGAAGAGCCAATACAGCGAGCAAGTTATTCTTGAGGGAATAATCTGCACTGGTGATGGTGGCGTTTTCCACCTCGATAATACTGGCAGGGTACAGATCGTTTTCAAAAAGCTGTGCACTTCTGTTGTCGCTGTAAAAAACCAGTACACTGCCATCGGCGAGCAGATTGCCTGAAGCGATCGATTTTCTCCCGAGTATGCTGGCGCGCAGATTCCCTTCTTCATCGAGGAGATAGATATTTCCTCTTTTTTTCTCGATCACCATGATCGTCGACTGATGCTTGTCTAAAAGAATATTTTCAGAAAACTGCTTTTTCCAAAGCGTCCGACCGCTGAGGTCTTGATAGATTAATTCTCCCTCGTGAAAGTACAGCAGCCGATCGTCTTTGGCAAAGATATTGTCCAGACTATCCGAAGTGCCCCGAGACAATTTATACGTCTCTAACGTCACCAGCGACATCGTGGCATCTGTCACTTCCTCTTTTTCGGGCATCAGATATCGATAGACCAGAAGGAGGATCAATCCCACAATCAAAAGGCCAAGGATCACAAAAACGATCCTAAAGCGTGGTTTAGCGGCGGGAGAGGGGTTCGAATTGGTAGTAATAGGTGATGATTTTTCCATTATAGAATTTCCTGACTCTGGTTGGTTTTCGGCTTTTTCCCTGAGCAAACCAAGCGTCGCCACTCAGTACGCCAAGTCGGAAGGTATCAAGGTGCAAGATCTTGCGGTCAAAGAGATGGTTGAGCTCAATCATTTCTTCTCTGTCGCCCATACGCTCTCCATAGGGCATATTCGTGACGATCGTCCCGCCTCGAAGTGAGGTGGAGAACTCCTCTAAGTCTCGACACTGAAAATGGATCAGCGAATCAAGACCGAAGCTGGAGGCATTCTTTCTCGACATGCGGATCGCACGAGGCTCTTTATCATAGCCTTGAATGACCGTCTCTGCCGGTTTGATGCGTGAGCGCATGGTCTCCCGGATTTCTTGCGTGCGGACAGGATCTAGGATTCCCCATTTCTCAAAGAGAAAATCTCTTTCGAGTCCCGGAGGACGGTTTGTGGCAATCATCGCCGCCTCAATTGGCAGTGTCCCCGAGCCGCACATAGGATCGATAAAGGGACCTTTTCCAAACCAGCGACTCAATAGAATCAGCGCCGCTCCAAGATTCTCACGAATCGGCGCAATGTGGCCACTTACACGATACCCTCGTTTATGCAGTGGCTCTCCCGATGTATCGAGAAGAAGTATCGCCTCATCCTGCTCCATGCGAAGCATCAGCGGATAGTCTGTCCCGTCTTCCGGAAGAGTCTTCAGTTTATACGCTTTACCCAGGCGATCCACTACGGCCTTTTTTGTGACACTCTGAATATCGCGAAGCGAGAAAAGTTCGGATTTGAAGCTTCGGGCATTGACGGGAAAACGCGCACTCGAAGGAAGGATATCCTCTAGAGGCAGTTGCATGACCCCGTCATATAATTCATCAAAGCTGCGAGCCTCCCATCGCCCCAATACGAGAAAAACCCGTTCGGCGCTTCGAAGGCTGGCATTGGCCCAGATCAGCGCTTCCATATCTCCCCGAAAGAGGCACTGCCCGGGACTTGTACGCTCGACGTCATAGCCCATCAGCGTTAATTCGTTTTTCAGTACGCCTTCCATGGCAAAGGAAGTCGTCGCAAGATATTCCATGTGTTTTCACCTCGTCGGCTCATTATACCATAGGAAAGAACGCAAAAAGGATACGGCCACTCGCTTCAGTACATACCATAGAAGCAAGTGAAACGCATCCTTCGCTTATTACATTCGTGAAGGGTTGCTATCAGGCAATTTTTCCCACTCTTTTCAGCGCAGCGCCTCATATACGATTTTGCTGACGTGTGAAATCGCTGCGATTCCATCCGCATCATGCTCCAAATTTCCTGTAAACATGGAAATGATATAACGACGACCTCCCGGAAGCATAAACACGCCGACATCATGCTGGGTGCCAAAGACCTCTCCCGTTTTGTTTCCAACAAGTACGGTGCCGGGTGGGGGATTCTTTTTGTCCTCATCAAGTGCATAGATCGGAACGACAGGTAAAAGTGCAGGCAGTTTGTTTCTGTACTGCTGGGAATTCATCATGTCGATGATCGTCTCTGATATCTGTGTATCGATAAACTGTCCTCGTGCGATCTCAGAGAGCATTCTTCCGGTCTCTCCTGCCGTCATGTAATTATTTCTGCCCTGTTTGATGCCTTCATAGTCCATCATTTTTCTGTTTAAGCTGGTGTTTCCATAGCCTAAACTTTTGCAAAATTCATTGAATCTATCAAAGCCACCGACCACATCGATGATTTCATTTGTAGCGGTATTGTCCGAGAGAATGATCATCAATTTGCAGAGATAATACAAAGAAGGAGAGTAGTCACGATTGAGTTCACACAAAATGCCTGTCCCACCGACTCTGTTATCCTCTTTAATCACATGAGGCGTGTGCAAGTCGATCTTTCCTTCCTTCGCATCCAAAAGCAACAGCCCCATCAAAGGGATTTTAATGATACTCGCTGAAGGAAATACTTTTGCCGGATTGATCTCAAAGACTTCCCCGTCATCTAAGTTTTCAACATATAATCCGACATCTCCCTGGAACTTTGACAGCAGCGAGAGTATGTCCGACTGCGGAATTCTACCCATCTCATCACTCCTTATTGATCGTAACAAACATGTATTGGGAGGATCATGTTGATCCGAGATAAGTATAGCACGGTATGAGTCTTTCCATTTCTCAACCCTGGAGCCCAATGAAGAGAATATAAGATCTCAAGAAAGCAATTTCAATCTACATCTGTCTACAGATCACGCTCATGCGTATCAAGGAGAGGCTCGTCAATAAAAGAGCTTGCCTAAACAGTTAACATTTGTTACACTAAAGACGTAGTAAGGTTATGTTTATTAGACTTCTGTCCGACGAACAGCGGAGCCAAACTTTGGAGACCACTTGGAAGAAGAAGTGCTAAAAACGGAGCTAACTAAGAAGCATACTCGAGGGAAGATCCCTCAGGACGAAAGGCGCCTCTCCGGCGCCTTTCATTTTTATGTTCCAGCTGACATAATGATATTAAATGTAATGATACCACTCTTTAAGGTGTATCTTAAAAAGCGTCGGCACACCGTACGAAAGAATAATAAATCCTATGCCTGTAACAATAGATTGTCGACTTAGCAGCATCTTTCGTGAATACAAGAGCATAAGATCTAACACCTCTTGCTCAATGACCCGCCCTCGCCGATAAAGGAGAACACATGCGAAAGCAGGGACTATACGAACTTGTTATTAATAAGCAGCTTGATCGAGAGCTGCAAATGGACGAGCGTTATCAGGAAATAGGATCTATTCCGAAGGAACAGGCGCCTCGTATCCTCTCGAGCTATCTCTCTCACCTTGTTCGAGAGAAGCTCGAATCGATGCAGGAGAATAAAAAAAGTGTTCGAGAGCAACTCGAACTCGTTAATCGCCTAGTCGCTGCACTCCCCAAACTCCTCGAATCGGAAGCAAATGATGTCTTTGAGATCAGTGAACGCGCTCAGCAGCTCCTTGCTCTCTTTGATCGAGAAAATACCATGCTTTCACTAAAGCTGGATACCCCAACTGTCCCTCGGCCGAAAACATCTTTAGCACACAGCTCGCTCTTTACGGGAGCCCTACATGAACCTCAGATGGTTCACGAGCTGAAAAAAGAAATTCTCTCCTCTGATCGTATTGATTTGCTTATCTCTTTTATCCGATGGAGCGGCATTCGTCTACTTCTCGATGAACTATGGACATTTGCTGAGCGAGGGGGGAAACTGCGCCTTATCACCACCTGTTATATGGGAGCAACGCAAGTTAGAGCGCTGGAAGAGCTTCGGCAACTCCCGCATGTTGAGATCAAAGTAAACTACGACACAAAACGCACAAGACTGCATGCAAAATCCTATCTTTTTCATCGTGACAGCGGCTTTACCACTGCATATGTCGGCTCATCGAATGTATCCAATGTCGCTCTCACAACGGGACTTGAGTGGAATCTAAAGCTCACGAAACAAGATCTTCCCGAGACAATCGAAAAGATGCAGGCGACCTTTGAGAGTTATTGGCGCTCTAGCGAATTTGAATACTATGACGAGGGAGAGGTAGAGCGACTGAAGCGGGCGCTTGTTTCAGAGAAATACTTGAAGAATCCGGAAGTAGAGTTCGCCGGGTTTGACATCTCCCCATACTCTTATCAGCAGGAAATTCTCGACCGTCTACAGGCGGAAAGGAAGCTAAGAGGGCGCTACCATAACCTGGTGGTAGCCGCCACTGGCACAGGAAAAACCGTCATCTCCGCATTTGACTATAAAAGCTTTTTAGAAGAGCACGGAAGACCCTCACGACTGCTTTTTATCGCTCACAGAAAAGAAATCCTCACCCAGAGTCTTGCCACTTTCCGAGGTGTGTTGAAAGATCCTAATTTCGGAGATTTGTTTGTCGGTGGCAATACGCCCGATGCCCTTGACCACCTCTTCGTATCCATCCAGACTCTTCACTCTAGGGAATTTACAGATAAAATCTCGCCGACATTTTATGACTACGTTGTAGTTGACGAATTCCACCATGCCGCAGCGAAAACGTATCGCAACATCCTAGAACACGTACAGCCAAAGGTTCTGTTAGGCCTCACAGCGACACCAGAGCGAATGGACGGAGAAGATATCTTGTCATATTTCGATCAGCGTATCGCAGCTGAGATCCGATTGCCTGAAGCGATTGAGCGAAAACTCCTGAGTCCTTTTCAATACTTCGGTGTCAGTGATACGGTCGACCTGCAGGATCTTCGATGGAGCCGAGGCGGCTATGATGTGAGAGAGCTTGAGAATATCTATGCCTTTAGCGGTTTTCTCGCCGGACAGCGAGCCGATCACATTGTCCGTATGACAAAAAAATATGTGTCAGACACTGAGGAGATGAAAGCCCTCGGATTCTGTGTCAGCGTAAACCATGCGCAATTCATGGCTGATCACTTTTGCAAAAGCGGAATCCCCTCCGTTGCCCTGACCGCTCAGTCGGCTCAAGAGGTAAGAGAGAAGGCCAAGAATCGGCTTATCTCCGGCGAAACCAAAGTGATTTTTGTTGTCGATCTATACAATGAAGGAGTAGATATTAAAGAAGTGAACACCATATTGTTCCTTCGCCCCACAGAGTCTCTCACGATCTTCCTTCAGCAGTTGGGGAGGGGCTTGCGTCTATCAGAAGGTAAGGATTGCCTAACAGTCCTTGACTTTATCGGCCACGCCAATCGACGATATAACTTCCGGGATAAATTTCAAGCGCTCCTCTCCGATGAAGGACAGAGTATGCAAAGGGAAATGAAAGAGGATTTCCCTCACGTACCTAGAGGATGCTTTATTCAACTTGAGAAAAAAGCCAAGGAAGCTATCTACCAAAACATCCGTGCGTCATTTGATACAAGAAACGGACTCTTGGAGCAAGTCGCTTTTTTCAACGAAGAGACGGGTCTTGAGACGACAATAATAAACTTCCTAACGTATCATCATCTGACGCCCGAGCTACTCTATCACAGAGCCAAAGGAAGCTTCGCTCGGCTTTGTGCAGATGCCGGTGTCATAGAAGACTACTTCGAACCGCTAGAGGATCTGATGAGAAGAGCTTTCATGCGATTTGCTCAAGTAGATTCTCTGCGGTGGATTGATTTCCTCTTAAAAGTTCTGAAAAACGAAGCGTGGGTATTTAGCGAAGGAGAGCTTCGCATGCTGCAGATGTTCCATTTTACGATTTGGCTCGACTCCGTGGAAAAAGTCGGCTTTTCTCATCCTTATGACGGCGTGAGAGAGCTGAAAAATAATCCTCACATGTTAGACGAACTGATTGCGCTTCTTCAATACCAACGCGAGCGCGTCGATATCATGGAGAAGCCTCTGCCTCTTCCCTTCGATTGCCCGCTTGGCATCCACTCCACTTACTCGCGAGATCAGATTCTTGTCGCGCTTGATTTCCTTAGGCCCAGAAGCATGAGAGAAGGAGTGAAGCATCTCAAAGACAAAAAGATCGATGTATTTTTTGTGACTCTCAACAAATCTGAGAAAGACTATTCTGAAACCACCCTCTATAAAGACTACTCGATCAGCGAGACGTTATTTCACTGGCAGTCTCAAAGCACCACCTCAGAGGATTCTCCCACCGCCCAAAGATACATTGAACACAAAAAGAGGGGGCATACCATCTTGCTGTTCGTGCGTGAATACAAAAAGGACCCTCTGACAGGATCCGCTCCTCCGTATACATTTTTGGGACCTGTCGATTACGTCTCTCATACTGGGTCACGTCCGATGAGCATCTTGTGGAAGCTCTCTACGCCGATCCCGGCAAAGTTCCTCAAAAAGACCAATCAACTCTTAATGGGGTAGTTAATAGTTGTTGAAAAGGAGATGCGCATGGAACATCTTGACATCGAAACTATATTTGGCATCAAAAGCCTGAGTTTTTCAAACTCGTTTAAAGAATTCATCCATCGTTTTCCTCTTAACAACAAATACCATGCTCTCGATCTCGCATGCGGTTATGGACAACGAGCACTGTATCTTTCGAATCTCGGCTTCCAGGTGACAGCGTTAGATCATGATCCAAAAAAACTAAAGATTCTTCAAGAAAAAGCTGACGAGCATCAACTGAAGGTTATTTCTGTCGTTGGGAGCATGAATCAGCTTCCCTTTAAAGATCACACCTTCGACCTTGTTTTCTGTTTCTCCGCCATCCATCATCAGACAAAAGAAGAGATCCAAAGAACGATCTCCGAGATGCATCGGGTCTTACAACCTGAAGGACAAGTTTTCTTTGATATCCTCTCCGAAAAAGACTCAACATATATGATCGGTGAGGAAATAGGGCCCGGAACAAAAATCGGTGGCAGAGAAGGGGAGGAGGGTGTGCCTCATCATTACACGACAGTTGAAGAGCTCAAGCATCTGATGACACAGTTCGAACAAGTGCACATCGTGGAAAAAGAATATTCTTACATTTTTCAAGAGGAAGAGTACAGCAGCTCTTTGTTTGAAGTGATGGCGAAAAAAGGATCGGTTTC
>DUVM01000147.1 GCA_012841045.1 Tissierellia bacterium
ACAACGATGCCTAACGTGGCAGCTCCTTTTAAGTACTGGCGACCATACGTGTTGTCGCAGTCCTGAAGAAGCACGAGATCGCCAAAGCACAGATCCTCTAGTCCGTTCTCTTTCAGCGCCTGCATATCTCCTGTCATGATATCGTAGTCTCCGCTATAACCGCTTGCGGCACCGAGTCCGGACCCCATGAGATGAGCGGGGACAATCGCTTTGACTCCCACATGGAGTGTGTCGCCATCCTCTCTTATGTTGAGCTTTTCGAGCAGGTCGGGATCGAGGTTTTGTACATGAACATCAGCAAAGTCGTTGAGCGTGATGCCCTGTCCTTTGGATTTGATGAGGATTTTGTCTCCGGGGACCATTTTTTCTAGGTCCTCTTTTTCAAAGTAACAGATGACATGCTCAATGCCACCGTGCTTGCCGGTGACAAATCCCACCGCATCTTTAGCGTCTCCGGAGACAACGCGTGCAACATTGCCCACGCAGGCCAGCGTATTTAACGCTTGGCTTTCCTGTTTATTCTCTGCATAGAGGCTGACACCCGGCTCAATATGATCCCCTGCCATGTGCATGCAGCTGTCGCCGATAGCAAGGTTGTAGACGATGCCTCCGACAGAGGGCATCACTTTCGGGACGCCTTCGTGCGTGATGACGTAAGGACCTAAAAGGGTAGGGGCATGAATCACCCCCACAAGTGAAAGCTCAACTAGTTTGTCTCTGTTTGTCTTGATCATGTTAACTCCTGTCAAAGTAAATGTTTTTAGAACTGATGCTCATCGGAAGCGCAATTGCCGTGTGAATATCGTCACTGAAAAGACCCAAACTCTGCGCAGCCTTGGCGGCGGAGAGCATCAGACGGCTATCTATGCCGTAGTCCATCAAAGAGGATAGAGCTGAGCCCAGGGCGATACCCAGTTCCATCGCCGTCAACGCGCACGGCGTATTTTTTGGCTTTTGCTGGCAGGTTTCATACCCGCACAGTTCACACTGGTCCAGGTTTCTTACACGGTCCTTGCTTCCTATAAGCAGTATGGCATTGGTTTTTTCGAGCGCTTGTGCGTCACGTATGTAGTATGGCAGGTCGGCGAGTGTGCCGAGTCGGATGATCTCATCGGCAATCCTCTGTACTTCGGATCCCTCGATGAAAATCAACTCCAGCAGATCGAGGCCTTTGACTTTAGGGGCGGTTCTGGCGCGACTCATCATAGCCAGTGCGGCTTGCCTCAGCATGTCAGGGAGACTGTCTTTTTCACGAATCATGGAAACCTCCTAGGCAAGAATATGAAGGAAATTTGGGAAATCTGTGGTTCATTTACCATTCAATGGTATAATTATTCAAAGAACTTTTCAACGTCTTCGCTAAAAGTCAGGGGGCGACATGGAGTTTTATGGCGTATCAACAGAAGAGCTCCGGCGATATGTAGAAGAAAGCCACCACAGGGCCTTTGATATTTTCGGATCCCACCGTTTCGATGAAGAGGTGCGATTTCTCGTGTATGCCCCTCGCGCCAAGTCCGTGCGTCTAGCCGGGGACTTCAACGATTGGAATCCTGAAACACATAGGATGGAGAAAGGCCCATACGGGGTCTACGGTCTTTTGCAGACAGACATAGAAGACGGCTGCCGCTACAAATATGTGATTGAAAAAGAAGACGGTACATACCTGTGGAAAGCCGATCCCTACGCGATTCGCTCCGAGAAAACACCGCTGAGCGCTTCCATTGTCTGTGAACTCGCGCCATTTCCCTGGGAGGATGAAGAATTCACGGAGACAAGATCGCTTGGCTTAGATGAGCCGATGAGCATCTACGAAGTCTGTCTTTCCTCCTGGCGAAAAGCGGGAGAAAATTATTATTCCTTTGATTTTTTGGTGGACGAACTAGTCCCTTATGTCAAAGACAACGGGTTTACCCATGTCGAGATCATGCCGATTACGGAGCATCCGTACGATGGCAGTTGGGGGTACCAGCAGACGGGCTATTATGCGATCAGCTCGCGCTTTGGGCATCCCGGTGGTTTCCAACATCTGGTCAACAGCTTTCATAAAGCGGGCATCCGCGTTATTTTAGATTGGGTTCCGGCGCACTATCCAAAAGATGCGCACGGATTAGCGTACTTTGACGGGTATGCTCTCTACGAACCTGATCATTGGCATGATGCCTACAATCCTCAGTGGGATACCATCAATTTCGATTACGCCAAACCGCATGTCCGAAACTTTCTGATTTCCAATCTTCATTTTCTTGCAGAAACTTATCATATAGATGGTTTTCGCGTCGATGCGGTGGCCTACATGATTCACCGTCATTTAGGGCGGAGTGATTCTGGCCTCAACATGCATGCGGTAGAATTCTTGCAAGAGCTCAATATTTCTTTAGGAGCGGTCGACGGCGTCCTGCTCTTTGCCGAAGAGTCCACCGATTATGAGGGGGTGACACGCCCCGTCCATGCTGGCGGTCTCGGGTTTCACTACAAATGGAACATGGGTTGGATGAACGACACGTTAAAGTACATGCAGCTCGATCCGTTTTTCCGAGGAAAACACCACGATTTGGTGACATTTCCGATGATGTACGCTTTCACAGAGCAATTTCTACTACCTCTAAGCCACGACGAGGTAGTTCATATGAAAAAATCGCTGATTGATAAGATGCCTGGCAGCTATGAAGAAAAGTTTGCTCAACTTCGTCTCCTTTATCTGTATCAATACACACATCCCGGAAAAAAGCTGCTGTTTATGGGATCGGAGTTTGCGCAGTTTCGGGAGTGGAATGAGTTCATCAGTCTGGACTGGCATCTTCTTGGGTATCCGGCGCATGAAGCTATGCTTCGCTACGTGCGCGAACTCAATTTTCTTTATCAAAGCACGCCACCTCTCTATGAAGTGGAGACAAATTGGGAGGGGTATCAGTGGATTGAGGCGGATAACCGTCTACAAAATCTCTTTGTCTACAAACGGATAGACAAAAAAGGTCAAGAAGTGATCGTCGTCCTTAATTTTTCACCCATTCTTATAACAGACCACCGCATCCCATGTAAGCGAGGAAAATACGAAGTCATCCTCAACACGGATGAGTGGAAATTCGCTGGGAGCAACCAGGGGAGCCTCGGAGTCCTTGCATCTGAAGGCAATGCCTTGTTTGTCCACGTTGCACCCTTCGGGGGCATCATGTTAAAGGAGGTTCCATGATATATTCCAAAGTCGTTGCCATGATCCTGGCCGGCGGTCAGGGATCTCGACTTAAAAATCTCACGAAGAAGACAGCAAAACCGGCTGTTCATTTCGGGGGGAAATACCGCATTATAGACTTCACTCTCAGTAACTGCGCCAACAGCGGCATTTATTCCGTCGGGATCCTTACCCAGTACCAGCCTTTGGCGCTCAATACGCACATCGGCACCGGCGTGCCGTGGGACCTTGACCGGCGCAGCGGCGGCGTGGAGATTCTTCCTCCCTACATGAGTACGGAGGGGGGCAGATGGTATGCCGGCACCGCCAACGCTATCTACGAGAACATAGATTTTATCGATCTTCATGACCCGGAGTATGTCCTGATCCTCTCGGGTGATCACATCTATAAAATGGATTATCGAAAAATGATTTCCTTCCATCACGAGACCAAGGCCGATGTCACCGTATCTGTCATTGAGGTGCCTTGGGAGGAAGCGTCGCGCTTTGGAATCCTGAACACCAAAGATGACAACGTCATCTATGAGTTTGACGAGAAACCCGCAGAGCCTAAGAACAATCTGGCGTCGATGGGCATCTACGTGTTCAACTGGAAGCTCCTTCGCCGCTATTTGCGTGAAGATCATAAAAACAAAGATTCCTCGCACGACTTTGGAGCGGACATCATTCCCACCATCCTCTCAGACGGCCATCGCATGATGGCGTATCGTTTCAGCGGTTACTGGAAAGACGTGGGGACGGTCGAGAGCTACTGGGAAGCACATATGGACCTACTCGATCCGAACAACGAACTTCGCCTCTACGACGAAGAGTGGAAAATCTACACAAAGAACCTCGATGTGCCGCCACATTATATCTCTTACGATGGGAATGTCGAGAATTCTCTCTTAAATGAAGGCTGTGAAGTCTACGGCTTAGTAAAAAATTCCATCCTGTCCACCTCCTCTGTGGTGGAGGAGGGAGCCGTCGTCGAGGACAGCATCCTCCTGCCCTATGCCACGGTTGGCAAGGGGGCGGTACTCAAGAAGAGTATTGTCCTCAGTCGCCATAAAGTGGCCGAAGGAGAAGTGCTGGGAAGCGAAGACGAAATCACACTTGTCGGGGCCTACGACATGGGCATTTTGTAAGGAGGATGACGTGAGCAATCTTCAAGGCATCATCAACCTAGGGGAGCGAGAAGACTATATCCGCGAACTGACCATGAATAGGCCGCTTGCCACGGTGCCATTTGCCGGTCGCTACCGACTGATCGACTTTACTCTTTCGAACATGGTCAACTCCGGGATCGATTCGATCTCGCTGATCGTCAAGAATAAATTCCACTCCCTCAATGATCATATCGGGCCCGGAAAAGACTGGGATCTTGACCGAAAGACGGGCGGTCTTCGCATTCTCTATCCCGACATGCAACCCGACTCCAACTTGATCTCTATCGGGGACATTCCGGTCGTCAGAAGCAATCTGTCACACTTTGCTTCGATCAAGAAGGATCATATTCTTCTGACGAGGAGCAACTACATCGGAAACATTGATTTCGTCCC
This sequence comes from Tissierellia bacterium, assembly GCA_012841045.1. Classification (GTDB taxonomy): domain Bacteria; phylum Bacillota; class Clostridia; order Peptostreptococcales; family Acidaminobacteraceae; genus DUVM01. The sequence goes on from DUVM01000147.1 coordinate 4,732, forward strand.
GGCGCTTGATGCGCATATCAAGGAAGGAAACGACATCACCATCCTCACTCGTCATATCCAACAGGGAAGAGTGCGAGTGGACCTGTTGGGGATGGACATTGTGCAGAAGCGAAACGGAAGCTATTCCATCGGCCGAAACCTCGGAAATCAGAACAACTTCGACCTCTCCATAGAGATGTATATCATGAAAAAATCGGTCTTTCTTCGCATCGTGCATGAGACGATCGAAGAAGGAGTAGAGGCATTTCTGAAAAAAGCCATCATCGCCAGGCTAAGTGACTACAAAGTCAACACGTATACGATTTCTGTCGATATCCTTCCGATTCACTCGATTCAGCAGTATTACAATGCGTCGCTGACGATTCTCGATCCCGAGTACGCTCAGTATCTCTTTTATAATAACGGCAAAATCTATACGAAGGCGAAAGATGCGCCCTCTACGCTGTACTCATCCGGCAGCGACGTCAATCACTCGCTGATTGCCAATGGATGTGTCATCGAAGGAACCGTTGAAAACTCGATTATCTTCCGCGACGTACACATCGGAAGAGGGGCGGTGGTAAGAAACTCCATCGTCTTCCAGGATACGCAGATTTCCTCGCGTGCCAATCTCAATTACTGTATTGTCGATAAATTCGTTCATATCGGCAGCGGAAAAGTGTTGATGGGCGACGGAGGTCTTCCCTATGTCATCAGCAAAGGAGCGAGCATCCGATGAAGATCTATTTTGTGGCCAGTGAAGCCGAACCCTTTGCAAAAAGCGGAGGACTCGGAGACGTGGCAGCGGCCTTGCCGCGCCAATTGGCAAAGATGGGATACGACGTACGCGTCGCGCTTCCCCTGTATTCGAGTATCAGCCATCAGCTGAGAAAAGAGTTCAAATATGAGTACAATTTCTATGTCGAGATGCCCAAAGTACATCAGTACGCAGGCATCTTTACGTACAAATACCAGGGAGTAAAGTACTACTTCATCGACAATGAATATTACTTTGCGAGAAACGGACTGTATGGGTTTTTTGATGATGGAGAGCGTTTCTCCTTCTATGATCGGGCGATCCTCGATCTGTTGGTTCGAGAAAAATTCTATCCCGATATCATCCATCTCAACGACTGGCACACCGGTCCCGCAGCCGCTCTCTTTAAAGAGTTCTATGCTTCTCAGGAGGGCTTTGAAAAGACCCGGACGATCTTCACCATTCACAACCTGAAATACCAGGGGATCTTCCCCTATAGCGTCCTAAAGGACTATTTGGGACTTGGCGATGAATACTTTAGCTACGACAAGATGGAGCACTTCGGGAATATCAACTTCTTAAAGGCGGGACTGAGCTTTGCCGACTACGTGACGACTGTGTCACAGACGTATGCGGCCGAGTTGCAATACGCCTATTACAGCGAAGGACTTCACTCACTGATTCTTCATCGCGCCGATGAGATCCGAGGCATAGTCAACGGAATTGACATCCACTATTACAACCCCGAGACGGACCCGGATATTTTTAAGAACTTCAGCGTGGAACAGTTGGACAAAAAGACCAAAAACAAGACAGAGCTTCAAAAGCTTCTTGGCCTGCAAGAAGATCCGAATGTACCGCTCCTAAGCGTCATCAGTCGCTTGACGGCGCAAAAAGGACTCGATTTGCTGGCATTTATTTTTGATGAACTGATGGAAGAGCGTGTGCAGTTTGTGCTTCTGGGAAGCGGAGACAAAGAGATCGAAGGACAGTTTCTTGAGTTTTCGCATCGCTACAGAGGCAAAACAAGCGCCAATATCTTCTTCAGCGAATCCCTTGCAAAAAAGATCTACGCTGCCGCCGATATGTTCCTGATGCCCTCGCGCTTTGAACCGTGCGGTCTGGGGCAGCTGATCGCTATGAGATATGCGACAGTGCCTATCGTAAGAAAGACTGGCGGTCTAGCGGATACGGTGATTCCCTATAATCGCTACACAGGAGAAGGCACGGGCTTTGCCTTTCAAAATTACAATGCCCACGAACTGCTTTTTACTATCAAAGATGCGCTCTATTACTATAAAAACGATCCTAAAGCGTGGCAGCAGATTATGGTGCAAGCGATGAAACGAGATTACAGCTGGGAGAGCTCAGCTGAACAATACGCCCGATTATTTGAGGAGCTGACTTCTGAATGATCACATCTTTTACTGACCGCCCCCTCGGCGCATTGTACTCGCCGGAGGAAACGACATTTGTTCTTTGGGCCCCGGCGGCAACCGAAGTGTCTCTTCGCCTTTACGGGGAGCCGACTACGGATGACATCTTGATGGAGGAGGAGGAAGACGACACCTTCAGCGTCACGGTGCCAGGAGATTTGGCAGGGAGATATTATACCTATCTTCTCAAGACAGCGACCGGAGAAGAAGAGATCGTCGATCCGTATGCTAAGGGATTGGCTCTCAACTCCACCGCCGCCGCTGTCATCGATCCCGCCAGAACCGTGCCTGAAGGCTTTATCGAACACAAAAGGCCTCATCTCCCTTACCGCGAAGCCATCATCTATGAAGCGCATATTCGAGATCTGACCACGGATCCAAGAGCCGGTTTTGTCTACCCCGGAAGACTTCTTGGGCTGACAGAAGAGCGGCAGCAAGATGGGACGCCGATCGGCACTGACCACCTGGTGGAACTGGGAGTCACCCATCTGCACCTTTTGCCGATCCAAGATTTTTTAAGCGTGGATGAGAGGAAAGAAGAGTTTAATTGGGGCTATGACCCCGAGTATTACTTTTCGATAGAGGGAAGTTATATCGTCGAGCGGACGGATCCTCATGCGCGGGCGCGTGAGCTGAAGACGCTTGTGCGCCATCTGCATGAAAAAGGGTTGGGCCTGGTGATGGATGTGGTGTACAATCACACGTTTCGTCTTCAGGATTCCGTCTATGAAAAAATCGCTCCGGGATACTTTTTCCGAATGAAAAATGGCGTCTACACCAACGGCTCAGGTGTCGGCAACGAACTGGACACAGAAAAACCGATGGTACGAAGACTCATCAGAGAAAGTCTGATGTATTTTTTAGAAGAATTTCAGGTCGACGGATTTCGCTTTGATCTGTGGGGACTGATGGATATTGATTTTACATTGGAGTTGGTCCGCACTCTCCGGGAAGCCAATCCCAACGTCCTTCTATACGGCGAGCCTTGGGGAGGAGCCCCTAGTGCACTCCCGCTGCATCAGATGACGCTCAAAGGTACCCAGAGAAACCGAGAGTTCGCACTGTTCAATGATGATTTTCGCAATGCGATCAAGGGCGGCAACGACGACAGCACAAGCGGGTATGTCCAGGGGAGCATTCAAGGCAGAAACGGTACCCTCACCGGGATTGCCGGGAGCATCTCTTTTAGCCCGCAGCTGTACGGTTTTACCGCAGAACCTTGGGAATCGATCAATTATCACACCTCGCATGACAATCTGATCCTCTATGACAAACTCAAATGGTCCACACAGGAAGGAGATCTTCTGATCGCCGAGCGCACAAAGTTGGCGTTTGCAATCCTTCTTCTGTCCTTTGGGATTCCGTTTTTTCACGCCGGGACAGAATTCATGCGAACAAAATACATGAACAAGAATTCCTACAATCTCCCCGATGAGATCAACCGCATCCGCTGGGAAGACAAAATCCGTTGGAAAGACGTTCATGATTACGTACGAAACCTGATAGCGTTTCGAAAGAAAGTCGAGGTGTTCTGTTGTTTGAGCGCCGATGAGATCCGAGAACAGCTGGTGTTTCTCTACAGCGACTTCATTATTGCCTTTACGCTTGAATTGACGGAAGGCCCGTTTGATAGCATCCTCATCGCCCACAATCCCTCCTCTGAGACCAAGCCCCTTCGATACGATACGAGAGGGATGGAGCTTTATGCAGAGGAAGGGGTCTTTTATACACAGGGAATACAAAAAAACGTCACGTCTGTCGCACCCGTATCCAGCCTCGTGCTGGTCAAACGAAGAAAGGAATAATATATGGGACATTATCACATTGAAGCCAAACCCGGCGACATCGCCGAACTCGTTCTCCTCCCGGGAGATCCGCTGCGAGCAAAATTTATCGCCGAAACATTTCTTGAAGACGTCTTTTGCTACAACGAAGTGCGTGGGATGTACGGCTTCACCGGCACATATCAAGGCAAGAGAGTGTCTGTGCAGGGTAGCGGCATGGGGATGCCCTCCGCCGGCATCTACTATCACGAGCTGATCAATGTCTATGGGGCAAAGAAATTGGTGCGTGTGGGCAGCTGCGGGAGTCTGCAGGAACATGTCAAGCTCTATGATGTCATCATTGGCATCAGCGCCGCCAGCAATTCCAAGATGATCGAGCGTCGCTTCTTCGGTCACACCTATGCGCCCACAGCCAGCTGGGAGTTGGCGGAAAAAGCCGTCCAACACGCCCGGAAGATGGGGGTCACTTATCACGTGGGAAGTCTTTTGAGCAGCGACTTCTTCTATGATGAGACGGGAGAGGACGTCTTTCGATTCGCAGAATACGGTGTGCTCGGCGTGGAGATGGAAGCGGCGGAGCTGTTGACCCTAGCAGCTAAATATAAAGTACAAGCTCTTGCCATCTGTACGGTCTCCGACTCACTGGTGACATCGGAGCAGACCACATCGGAAGAAAGGGAGAAGAGCTTTACCAACATGATGGAGATCGCCCTGAGTCTCTAAACCACTAAGGAAGATTTCTTCTGCTCTCTTTCTCGCCTTCTTTTGTTCTCTATACTTGGAGACAAAGGAGGACGTATGAGTCAATTTTCATGTGAGATTGTGGAGCACCTAGGGGTCCTCAGCCGCAGTGAAGCAGGCTGGACCAAGGAGCTCAACCTCGTGAGTTTTGGTGGCCTTCCCAAGTATGATCTTCGGGAATGGAGCCCTGACCACAAGCGTATGAGTAAAGGCATCCGCCTGAGCAGAGAAGAGCTCACCGCATTAGCGGGTTTTATCTCAAAAATCAAGTAAGGCCGCAGAACTCCGGATGAGGAGGCTGCGGCCTCTTTCCTAAAAGAAGAAACGCCTGCAAGGCAGGCGGCTTCGGCAAAGGAAATCTATTTGATTACTCTTCTTCGGTTGTTTCTTCTTCAGCAGCTTCTTCGGCTTCTTCGGTTGCGACCTCTTCACCTTCGAGAACATCTTCTTCTTCGGCTTCCTCTTCTTCATACATCGGTTCGATGACGTTATAAACGAGGGAGTCGGCAGAAGTGATGACCGTGTAGTTCTCATCGGAGAAAATCGGAAGATCTGCCACGCTCATGCTCTGTCCGACTTCTACACCGGAGATGTCGATGCTCAGAGAATCGATCAGATAGCGCGGGAAGGTCTCGATTTCGAGTTCGCCCAGCAGTTCCTGAACAATGGCGTCGTCTTTTACCTGATCATGGCCGGTAAGGAAGATCGGAATGCTGACTTTGATCTTGACGTCTGCCATGAGTCGCTGGAAGTCCATATGCAGGACTTTGCGAGTGACCGCATGGGTTTGCATATCCTTTAGAAGGACGAATGTCTTCTCATCGTTGATCACCAAGTCGAGGGCGGAGCCCACGTGGTGGCTGTTGAGAAAACGTTCTGCCTCGGCTTCACCGAGACTCAAAAGCATCGGCTCGTCTTTTCCTCCGTAGACAACCGCGGGAATGCGGTTTGAACGCCGAAGTTCTTGATTGCTGCTTTTTCCTTTTTCTTCCCGGACTTGGGCAACAAGGAAAGCTCTTGACATAATTAACCTCCTAGTCAAGTATGACTTTGACTTATTTTGATACCCTTATAGCATACCACGGAAATTACCCTTTTAGCTAACCATTTTCTTCGGGTATATAGAATGGTATGCAGGGGGATATTCATGAAACAATATTTAAAAAGTAATTTACGCGAGTACTTTCTCGAAGGGGAAAAGCCTGATCAGTGGCTCGGCCTCGAGATAGAAAACCTTCTTCTGGACGAAGAGTATCGATGGGTGCCCTTTGATGTCGTCCACGGCATTCTCTCAGAACTAGTCGAAGACGGCTGGGAACCGGTACTGGTTGACGAGATGCTCCTCGGCGCTGTAAAAGGCCATTGGAATATTTCTCTTGAGCCGGGAAGCCAGTTTGAGCTCAGCCTGAGACCTGAGAAAAAGCTAAAGAACATCGCGAAGGAGTACAAGGGATTCATGCGCGAGCTCTTACCGAGGGTGCATGAAAGGGATCTGAAGATGTACGCCATCGGCTATCAGCCGGTGAGCTCTCTTGATGAGATTCAGATTATCACCAAACAGCGATACGCCTGGATGTATGAGCACTTTGCCGCGCTTGGCGGTATCGGCCATCACATGATGAAGGCGACAGCGGCCACACAGATTTCTCTTGACTACTCCAGCGAAGAAGATTTTTCTCAGAAGTTGCGCCTTGCCGGGCTTCTCTCTCCTTATCTGAGTGTCTTGTTTGACAACAGCTCCTTGAGGGAAGGAAAGCCTATGGACGCTCGATTGTGGCGCCACAGGATCTGGCAGGGGACAGACCCCGATCGGGTAGGAGATATCCCGGGAAGCTTAGAAGAGGGTTTTACCTATCAGGATGTCGTTGACGATGTGCTCGCAAAGACGCCGATCCTATACAGTGAAGGCGGAGTGTTAGCGCATGCTCAGGGGAAGCTCTCGCGCGATCTTCTTCTTGATAAGGTGACGCGAGAAGACTGGGAGCATTATCTCAGTATGTTCTTCTATGACACTCGCGTCAAGTCCTATTTAGAAATGCGGATGATCGACTCTTTGCCGCTGCCACTGCTTCTCAGTGCGGTGGCGCTCCTAAAAGGACTGATGTATTCTGATAAGGCAAGAGAAGAAGCGACGAGACTTCTCGTGGCTGACCGAAACGCAACACCAAATGTGGTCGATCGGATCATGGAAGAGGGCATCAGCGGCAAGACGAAAGATCTGCTCCGTCAGCTGGTGATCCTCTCAGGAGAAGCTCTGGACAAAGAAGCCAAGTATCTCGCCGGAGCGGTGGGTGTGATAGAAAGCGGAAGAAGTCCGAGCGATCAGATAAAGAGATACTATGAAACGGAAGGGCTTGAGGCCCTCAAAAGAAGAGAGGTAAAGCTTGAGTTTTTTTAACGCCGAAGAAAGATTTGTGGAGGAAGTTCTCCGAGACGTGGAGACGTACCGGCAAGATCATGCATGGATGAAAGAAGAAGTGCTGCACTCAGAGGCATACTATAAAGGAAGTCCTGTTCCGTTTCTCTATATGCCTCGGCTGATTACGCCGTCTCAGCTCGAAGATCTCCGCTCCATTGTCAAAAGAAGCAATGCGATCTTTGAAAAAGTCATTCGGCGCTACGAGACGGACGCCCGTTATCGTGCAGCTTTTGCGTTTCCAAAGCTGATGGAGGAGTTGATTCTCCTGCCGACGCCTCTAGAGTGGCCGGTGCCGATGGCGCGCTATGATGTATTCTACAGAGGAGAAGACGATTTCACCTTCTGCGAGATCAACACCGATGGGTCTAGCGCCATGAATGAAGACCGCGTCTTTACAGAGATTATGCTTCGCAGCAAAGCCAGGGATATTTTAGAGCCCATGGAGCCATATACCTTTGAACTCTTCCGAACCTGGGTGGAATCATTTAAGAGCCACTTTGCTCCAGGGGAGCTTCGTCGCGTCGCGATCCTCGATACGGGGAAGATAGAGGAGAGCTTTGAATTCCTGCGATTTCGCGATACATTCCGAGAGGCCGGCATTGCCTGTGATCTGGCGAACCCTGAAGATTTGATCTTTGACGGGGAGTGGATACGACAAAATGGCGAACAGGTCGATGCGATCTATCGCCGCCTCGTCACCAGCGATTTCTTTCATGAGATCGAAAACCATATGCATCTCGTGCAAGCGATGAAACAGGGAAAGACCGTCTGGATCGGCCCTGTCAAAACGCAAGTGATTCACAATAAACGCGTGTTTTATGTCCTGCATCTCGAGGAATTTCAAGACATGTTTACACAGGAAGAGAAAGAGTTTATCAAAAAGCACGTTCCCTATACAGCGGAGCTGACAAAAAACAGGCTCACCGAAGAACTCATTGAAGACAAGGATAATTATCTCCTCAAACCGCCCGACTCCTACGCGGCTAAAGGCGTGCTGGCAGGGCGAAACGCGACACCTGAGGAGTGGAAAAAAGCACTTGAGGAAGGTGCCGGAAGCGGGATGCTCCTGCAGCGTTTTGCAGAGCTCCCGAAGATTCGATGTATCGACTTTGAGGCGGAGGGCGACACAGCCATCTATCATCACATTACGGGGCTCTTTGTCTATGACGGAGAACTGGCCGGCATCTTTTCTAGGGCCTCGCGCCAGGAGATGATCGCTGAGCAGTACGATGGGAGAACGCTGCCTACATTCGGAGTGAAAAATGAAATCTGAAGCCAAGAGAGTGGCACTGATCACGGCCGGACTCCTTATCATGACCGTGGGCTTAGGTGTCTTTATCCTCCCATCAAAGCTCGCTTCAGGCGGACTGACCGGTCTGTCGCTGGTTCTACACCATCTGTTCCCGTTTATCACGGTGGGCAGTATGATGCTGATCGGAAATATCTTCCTCTTTATCCTGGGATTTGCTCTGATCGGCAGACAGTTCGGAGGCTATACGATCTACGCATCGCTTATGCTCTCTGCTATGCTCGACGTCTTCTCAAGGCTCTTTCCAATGGATGGCCCTCCTACCGACGATCTGTTTATCAATCTCTTTTTCGGGACACTAATCAGCGCCGTCGGTATGGCGATCGTGTTCAATCAAAACGCTTCTACCGGGGGAACAGATATCCTGGCGAGGATTCTCACCAAATACTCGACGCTTGATATCGGAAGAGCGCTGATGATCATCGACATGTTTGTCGTTGCGCTCGCGACGATGGTCTTTGGAGTCCGTCTAGGCCTCTACGCGCTACTCGGAGTGATGATCAACGGTCTGATCATCGACCATTTGATCATGGGCTTTAAGACGCGTTTTCTCGTCGTTGTCATGAGCGACAAGCTAGAAGAAATCAACGAATACGTAGGCCAGACGCTTGATCGGGGAGCGACGCTTTATCACGCCGAAGGGGCGTATGAGCGCAGAGAAAAGCATGTATTGCATACGATTCTGAACAAAAATCAGTATATTCTGCTCAAACAGCATGTGCACAAAGTCGATCCGCATGCGCTGTTGAGTGTCACGACGGTTCAGGAGGTCTTCGGAGAGGGCTTTATGGTCCTGACGAAGTAGAACCGCATAGCTAGGAGGCCTGTAGATTGCGTTACAAACTGATCGCCATCGATTTGGACTTTACGCTCTTAAACAATCAACATCGTATCACCAAGAGAAATCAACGTGCTCTCATGGAACTCTCAGAGATCGCAACGGTCGTCTTTGCTTCAGGTCGCCCGATTTCTTCGATGGCCCCTTACCTAAAGCTCTTTCCAAAGGGGACCATCAAGTATCTTCTTGGCAGTAACGGTGCACACTGTATCGATGAAGAGGGAAATATCTTTTATGAAGCGTATATCGAAGGAGCCATGCTTCTGCCGATTTATCGGGAAGCACAGAGGCGCGATGTCAGCTTTCATTTTTTCCATGAGGGAGCCATCTACTCCAATGTCGACAGCATCATCGTCAGAAAAGATGCCGAGTTCATGGAGATGCCGCTGAAAATAGTCGATGACTTTGACAGCATGCTCGTCGGCATGCATCTGCACAAATTCCACTCCATGGGAGAGCCACCAAAACTTCTTGAATACTATGAGTGGCTCGTGGAACAAAATCTCCCTCTACACCCCATTCTCTCCAAGCCCTACATTATGGAAGTGCCTCCGAGCGGAGTCGACAAAGGCATCGCGCTCGATCGTCTGGCAAAACAATTGGGTATTCGAAGACGCGAGGTGCTGGCGGCAGGAGACAGCTTTAACGATGCGGGGATGCTTAAATACGCAGGCCTAGGCCTGGCGATGAACAATGCCCCAAAAGGTGTCAAGACGATTGCTGACCGAACTCTGTACGTCAACCACGAAGAAAATCTGGCTGAGATTTTACTCGAAATCGTCAGAGATCCGAAGCAGAAACGTCTGCTCACGTACAAAGAGTCACTGATATAGAAAGGAAACGTATTGAAACTGCATTCTTGGAACGTCAATGGCCTTCGTGCCGCGATCAAAAAAGGATTCTTCGACTATCTAAGAGACGAGGATCCTGACATTTTATGCCTGCAGGAAATCAAAGCGCTACCGGAGCAGGTCGAACACTCCTTTGATGGCTATCACATCTTCTGGAACAGTGCGCAGAGAAAGGGCTATTCCGGAACGATGACTTTGACAAAAAAAGAGCCGATCAGCGTGCGAAGAGGTATCGGCGTGGAAGTATTTGACATCGAGGGCAGAGTTTTGACGCTTGAATTTGAAGACTTTTTCCTCGTCAACATCTACACGCCCAATGCAAAAAGAGGCTTGGAGCGGCTGGACGAGCGCATGGTATTTGAAGAAGAACTCAAATCTTTTCTCGCCTCGCTAGCAGATGTCAAGCATGTCATCGTCTGCGGGGATCTCAACGTGGCGCATAAAGAAATCGACCTAAAAAACCCAGAGGCAAATAGAAGAAACGCCGGGTTTACCGATGAAGAGAGGGAGAAGTTCACCCTCCTTTTGGAGAGCGGATTTATCGACACCTTCCGTCACTTCTACCCGGATGCCACCGACGTCTATTCCTGGTGGAGTCAGATTACGAGGGCTAGAAGCCGAAATGCCGGCTGGCGGATCGATTATTTCCTCGTCTCCGACGGGATGAAGGAGATGATCAAAGACGCCCGCGTACGGATGGAGATCATGGGGAGTGATCACTGTCCTGTGGAATTGGAGTTGTTATGAAAATAGTCGTACTCGATGGACGAGCGCTCAATCCGGGAGATCTCAGCTGGGAAGCGTTTGAAGCGTTTGGCGAGTGCACGATTTATGATCGAACCGATCTCGACGACATCGATGAGAGAATTTCGGGTGCACAGATTGTCTTGACCAATAAAACGCCGATCCGAAAAGAACATCTTGAAAAGGCGAGCGACCTCCGTTATATCGGTGTGTTGGCCACTGGCTACGACGTGGTTGACATCGATGAAGCAAAAGCACGAGGGATTCCCGTCACCAATGTGCCTACCTATGGAACCAACAGCGTCGCGCAGTTTGTCTTTGCGCTCCTTCTCGAACTGATCCATCAGACAGCCGATCATGATGAGCTCGTCAAGAACCTAGGTTGGAGGGGGGATTGGAGTGTCAGTCTGACGAACTTTTCAGAGCTCAGCGGGAAGAAGATGGGCATTCTCGGCCTCGGGCGCATAGGACAGGCAGTCGCTCGACTGGCGCGAGCGTTTGGGATGGAAGTGCTTGGAGTCGATCGAGGAAAGCCGATAGAAGGCGTGACCCTCCTGCCGCTCGAAGACTTCTTGCGCCACTCCGATGTGATCAGTCTGCATACGCCGCTGACCGAATCGAGTCGAGGCATCATAGAAAAAGAACATCTCTCGCTGATGAAGCCCACCGCGTATCTCATCAACACCGCGCGGGGGCCACTTGTCAATGAAGAGGATCTGGCAGAAGCACTAAACAATGGTCGCTTAGCGGGCGCAGGTCTTGATGTGTTGGGAAT
>DUVM01000148.1 GCA_012841045.1 Tissierellia bacterium
GAGATGTTTGCCTCGTCCGTTTAGCTTGTTCCTTTGAGCTCTGATCCTACTCACACTACAAGAACGTTTACACAAAACTCTTTACACTACCGATTTCCTTTTCAGCTATCTAATGTAAATCTGATAATCATTTATTTGTTCCAATTCTACCTTTTGTAGCCATATAATGACAGCCTCCCTTGAGGTTGGATCAATGATAAATGCCGCTTTTTCTCTGCTATAAACTTAATAAAACGCCACTATATCAAGTTTTTTTGTTTGACATCAAGGGATAATGATTTATGTTTCGACAGCCAAGAATCTAAAGTGTGATAATGCCACATGCAAAACCCAGTAGTTCCGGATGTTTGATTGCCAATCTCTGAAGAGAAGTTGTATTTTCGGAAGTCTCTTTTCGCATGCTAGAGCCAAAAAGGAATTCTATTGCCTGTTCTGAATCAGGGCAATCACCAATAATAGAAAACCTGTTAGCGAACCGTTTAATGTTTGATTTTACAGATAAATTCCTTAGCATAGGTGGAAATAGCATCCAGCTATAGCATAGAAACGCTTTATACTGTTCGTTAGGATATAATTCTGAGAAAAAAATCTTTGCTCTTTGAAAAGATGCGTCAACTGATTGAAAGCTCAAATCCGCTCCTTGTTGAATATGACAGTTAAGCACAGGTGAACCGCTAGGCAGTGCTTTCTTCTGTTCTTTTGTAAATGTCATATAAGGTTCTCCCAATGTTTCTTCATCTAAATATATCATCTGAAAGGGCTGAAACTGCAAAGAGCCAATCTTAAATATCGAAACATTCATTATGTGACGAAACCATATAACGTCCTCCTTCGAGATCCCCACCTTACCAGTTTTCTTATAATATAGTGTCGCTCTCAAAGAAACGTCTCTAAACGTATCAAAAATTACATCGTCTGAAATTCCTTTTGCTCTATATTCTTCGTATTTACTAGTCAGAAGATAGATAACAACAGACAAACGAGTTAAAGGCATGCGTCTGCATAAAGCAAAATTTAATTTCTCGCCTTGATATGCGGTTTTTGAAATCTTTTCAATCGATTTTTTGTCTCTACTGATTTTTTGAAGAATTGCTTTCTCAACATCACCAATAAAATGCAATTCCGAAATTATATTTTCTAATTTCAAACAATGCCTCCAATGAAACTAATTGGCAGTATCTAATGATAAATTCTTTATATTCTAACTACACCTATCCAAACAAATCCCCATTTTCATTTCTGAAATTCCTATATTTTATCTGAGTGAATCATCAAAAGTCCCCTTGTATACACCCTTTCTTCCGCTGACTCTCTAACTTCCTTTCAAAGAATGGACGCTGCCTTTAATTTATTAGAAAATCCTATGCTATCCTTATCCAAGCAAAATCCTTTAAAATTGATTCCATTAGCAAACAGAATGATCATCCTTGGCATCGTATGATTCTCCATAGTAAATTTTTAGTATATCTTGAAGGGTAAAATCTAAGTTTTCCGCTTTCATTTTTCCCCAAGCTGTAGCCATACCAGCCGTAAACTTAAATGGCGAAACTCCTGTTACGCTTAAAAATACTTCCTGAACTTCGAATGAAACGAAGCTATCTCTCCAAATCGGGTCTGCTTTCAGTCGTAGTCGCTCCTCAACAACTTCACCCTTATTCTTTACATTCTACTTTATTTTCCACTCTCTATTTTTTCTTGCTATCGTTTAACTGAAGAAGTTCTTTTTGCTCTAACTTTTCAAGAGACAGAATTTGTGTTCTTGCAAGCTTTCTAAGTTCAACCATCCTATCCTTTTGACTCTTGCCTTCTTCAATCAAAATGGCATTGTAACTTTCCATATTGGCCAGTACCAAGAGTTCATTTAGGCTGGCGTAATCTCTCATATTACCCCTTAGATTCCTATTTTCTTCTCGCCACTCCTTAGCAGTTTTATCAAATAAGGCTACATTTAGCATATCCGCCTCACTCGCATACTTAAAGTTAAGCCTATCATCTGTCAAATCATTTAATAGATACGTTTTGATGGCATCGGTATGGATGCGATAGTTTATTTTGGAGATTTCTCTGCGTAGATTCCATGTTATTGATAACTTAGAACTCTCACTTGCTTTCAATCTCTTGTAGTCTTGAATGATATAGAGTTTAAACTCTGGGGATATCCACGATGCAAATTCCATAGCTATATCACTATGAGCAAACGTGCCTCCATATCTTCCAGACTTTGAAATAATCCCTATGGCATCTGTGCTTTCAATCCATTTTTGTGGTGATAGTGCAAACGCATTGCTACCTGCTTCACTTTTAAACCTATCGAATTCGATAGGTTTAAACTCTGGGTTATGCATAGACTCCCAAAGTCCCAAGAAATGTATCACGTCCTTATTTCTAAGCCAGTTATTAATAACGATAAAAGGTAAATCGCTCTTGTATTTCGCAATGTCAGTCAGGCTTATATAATCATTCTTGAAATCTTCCGTATAGACTTGGATACTAAAGCCTTTTGCTTGTATTGTTTCTTTACTTGTTTTACTCATGGTTTCTCCTTTCACCTCCTTCCAATTTCTACCATCCTCATCTATTTTTGATGAATATTTACTTGTATTTTCCTTTTATGAACGCAGAAATTTTCTGTTTTGTGTTTTGTAGCGACTACAGAGTTTCTAACGTCAATCCTCACTTCATCTCCGCTTTTGCTTACTCGAATTGTTTGATGGACTCTGCCATGTCGATTTGGCGGATGGGCAGTTTTAGTAGCTGATTCGTTATCACCGTAATGAGAACGGTAATACCTGCACCGCCAATGAAGGTAAGTCCATGGAGCTGATCGGGAATCATCTGCCCTGAAGCACGCAGCGCGTCTACAACTTGTCCATACGACAACACACAAAAAGGCAGTGCACAAAAAATAGCAATCGTGGTTATCAGGAAATTTTGATTAAATAGCAAGCGATATATTTCTTTTCGTGAATAACCTAAGACCTTCATGATCGCCAAGTCACGCATTTGTTCTTGAATATTAATTGTAGAAACCGTATAGATCGCCCCAAAACTCAAAACAATCGCAACTAAGATAAAGATTGAGAACACCGGATTATTTTGCTTTATCAGATTGCTGATACGAAGCTGCACGTCTTCACTTGTGCTAACTGACAGGGCTTCCGGTCGGTCTAGTAGCTCCTCTTTTATCGAAGCAATATCTCCTTGTATTATCCGAACCGTCATGCCATTAGGGGCTATCTCTCCGATGCTTTTACGTAAGTATTCTTGCGAAGCAAAGATCTTCGGAGCGGTGTATTGGGCAGAAAGTTGAGCCACATGGAGTCTCAATTCTTGAGCGGTCCCGTCTTCCTGAATCAAAACCGCTCGAATCTCTTGTCCTGGAGAGATATCATGGCGTTTAGCAAATGACTGCGGCAAGATTAAGCCGTCATCACGCAAAACCACCGAATGATGATCTTCGTCAAAATGACGAAAATGACTTGTGGAGGGATCCAGCACAAGGAATTCAAAACGAGTCTTCTCATAATCTGTCAATTGAAGATTCAGCTTGGTCAAAAAAGATATTTCAGCTACTTGATCCTGCAACACTTCCTCGACGAGCTCGGCTTCGGAGTGAATTAACAAATCGTAGGAATACATGTCTTTTGTCCGCTGCATCATTTGCTGCATGGAAGCTCGAAATCCCAACGCTGTCACCATCAAGATAACGCAAGCCATCACGCCCAATGACCCCGCCAGGAGCTTCCATTTATTAATCGACATATCTCGCAGCAAAAGCTTGTACGTAAAATTGAGTCTACTCCATAGCTGAGGCACTTTTTCCAGTGCCAGTCGATGGGCACTTTTTACACTCTTTGGCTTCATCAGTTCCATTGTGTTTTGCTTAAGTATTCGCCGCGTGCTGATATAACAGGCGATGCACCCGAAAAGAAGCGAGATCAAAAGCGGCAGAAAAACAGAGTGCAAGGAGAGCGAAACCTGATACCCCGGCAAGGAGTACGTCCGGCGTCCGATATCATCTAACATGGGCACGAAGAGAAAATAGGCCAGACCTAATCCAGCGCCCGAGCCGAAGAAGGTCGAAGTTATCGGATACAACATGTAGTGATACAAAATGGTTTTTCGTGAAACGCCTAAAGCTTTCATGATGCCAATCTGGCTTCGCTGGGAATCGACCAATCGAGATAAGCTGATCAGAATAATGATGGAGGAGATGGTAAACAGAATAAGTGGTACGACAAAGCTTAACACCTTATTATTATCAATCGTTGTTCTGATGGCTTGATAGCTTGACATACTCTCTTTGGGAATCACGTACTGATATGGATACTTCACGGCTGTCGCTTCGATTTGTGGAAGCACGTCCGAAAGAGCAAAACCAGCTTCCAGTTCAATCAGAAGCTGATTATAGACGGCTTGCCCCAAAGACTCTTCTGCTAGATAGGCCACACCAAAGGTCTCTCGGTCCGGCAAGACCATAGAGGCATCTTCAATATTAAAGCTATGTTCGACATTCTCACACAATCCACTGATCATGAGATTCCATTCGCTCTTTTGGTGGACTAATTGAATCGTATCCCCCACTTTTAATTGGTTAGCCTCAGCAAAAAAAGAATCAATGAGAACTTCTCCTGCCCCTGGCTCTCTTCCCTCAACCAGTGCACTTCGGTTTATCTCATTATGTAAAGGAATCGTATGGACTAAGAGTTTGGCTGAGTGTTCCGACTGCGATACGCTCATCTCAAGGACCTGACGAACTTCCGCTCTCTTTACGCCTTCAATCTGTAGAAAAGACTGCACAGCTTCTGCAGGTAGTGCGTCGAAGTACACTATCGCATCGCTCAAATTGTATTCCTGGTAATATGGCTCAATATAAGAACTTAGACTACCGCTGATTGCCGTCAGTCCAGTAGAAAAAAATGTCCCGATGGCGACGATAGCGACAAGGGCAAAAAATTGTAATTTCGCCTGTCGAATCTGTCTGAAGAACTTTTTACTTAGAACCTTCATGACAGCTCCATCTCTTTCATCGCTTTACGGGATTCATTCAAAGACACCTCTCTGACCTCACCGTCTTGAACATGGACAACTTTATCTGCCATCGGTAATAGATCTGGATTATGGGTGATCAACACCACCGTACACCGATCTTGACGATTGAGCTTTTCGAGTAGATTTAAAACGGTAATCCCCGCCACAGTATCCAACGCTCCTGTGGGTTCATCACACAACAAAAACTTGGGCCGTTTGGCTACTGCTCTTGCAATCGCCACACGCTGTTGTTCTCCCCCAGATAACTGGGACGGAAAATGATGCTGTTTATCAGCTAGGCCGACTTGCCCTAGTATGTCGCTTGGCATGAAGACATCTGCAAGCCCATCTGAAGCGAAGGCAACATTTTCTAAAGCCGTCAGATTGGCAATCAGATTATAGAACTGAAAGACAAAACCGACCTTTTCTTTCCTGAAGTTTGTCAACTCATGTTCTGAAAGCTGAGAAATATCATCTCCATCGACGACAACTCGACCTGAGGTCGGTCTGTCTATTCCACCCAAAATGTTGAGAATCGTACTCTTCCCGGCACCACTTGCGCCAAAAATAATGACAAACTCGCCCTCATAGATTTGAAAGTCAGCGTCCTTTAGCGCATGAACCTTCACTTCTCCCTGCTGATACGTTTTAAAAACTCCATCGAACTGAATTATGGATTTCATATTGAACTTCCTTTAAGAAAACATTGACCTATTTTCAACATTTGAAATCGATCTATCATTCTACTTCGGCGTAATAATTGGCAAAGGTCTCAACTAAGAGAGATAACATTTTATTCCTGACTGTCTTGTCGTTTATCCGATCGTTTGAAGCAACAAACTGCAATGTGTGAATCATAGACATCATGATCTTTGCGTTTTCATCGCTGGCGCTAAGGCCACACATCTTCAAAAGATTCTTGACTATTTTCTGGCCACTTTCCATATCAGCTTTTATTAACTCTGGAGGTAACTTGCGAATCAAGTACTGCAAATCTTCTTGCGATAGATAAAACACCAGACAATTGTCTTCTAAGAACAAATCATAAAATATCTTTTGAATTTTTTCTTTAACGGGAATATCGTCAGCTGCTACGCGTTCAATCTTATCGATCAGCTGCTGCTCTTCTCTTTTGATGATATCCCAGAATAACTTTTCCCTCTTTTTATAAAAAGAATAAAAAGAGCCTTTGGCAATGTTTGCCCCTTTCGTAATATCCTCCACCGTCACCTGCCTGATTCCCTTCTTTCGAATCAGGGTTGAACCTGTCTCAAGCATTGCATGTTGTACAATCTCACGCTCGTGTTCACTAAAGGCTTTAGGCATCATATCCTCCTCAATAAAGTCAATGACTATTTTTCATAATTTAGTCATTGCGTTTATTGTATTCCTGCTCAAAGTAATTGTCAATAAAAAACTCATCCTCAAAATTTGGATTGATTACGCAAATAAAAATGGACACATTGTGATAAAAACATGCTCGATGAATGCAAGACAATTAAGCAAATACGAGAATAAAATAAAATCCTAGCAGGTCGATAAACAGTCCTTCTCCCTTAACGAGAATGCCCGTTCTAGTATATATGGTCTACTATATGAATGGCTTGTTGAGATCTTTTAAACCCTATGACCGAAGAAATCGTTTAAGGGTTGTAAAATTGCAGAATTTCGTAACTCTTATAATAATAGATGAGAATCTTCGCACTAATATGACACTCCCCTTTGAGGCAGGATTGAGAGACAAAGTAGCTTTTACAGAAGAAAAAAAGCGTAAAACCCGCCTTTATGGCTGTAGCATTTGTTTAAGATCAAGAGCAGCGTTACTTACAGTTCTTTTTGTGTGCTTTTAGCTTCTTCATCGCCCAATCATAGTGACTTGCGGTCGCACTTACGAAATATCAACCGAGCGTACTACCACCTACCCACGGAAAAACGTCTTTGGTAAATAGATCTTTGTCCGAAAACGTCTCTGCAAGATTCATTACGTCATGGTGAGACTGTTTGAACATTTTTTCTGCCTCTTCCAAAGAGGTGTTCTGATGTTTCTTCCAAAACTCCACATTCATCTCTCCATAGGTTTTCCAATTATAGGGGGGAATAAGAAATGGTTTATCTTCTCCTTCCAAGCTTGAAGAAACCCAGTTCAATACAAGCTGATGCCATTCATAAAGATGAACAAGAATATCTCTCAGATTCTTATCTCTTTTCCAATGCGCTTCTTTTTTCTTCTCATCTGATGAAAAATCGAACGTAGTTTTCAGCTCATGCTCTGTCATAGATGCAATAAGATCATTTAGCTTCACGAAATTGATGTGAGCTGCATGCATTAAATCCGTTTTAGATGTTGCTCTCCCCATGATTGCCCTCCTGTAATTTACATATGATTTGCTCTATTATAGAAGGCTGTATATGACATCTGTCCGTCATATTAAAAGTGTATGCTCAAAATATTATTGATTTTGGTTTTGAAAACCCTCCAACACTTTTTGAACTTGTTTCTCCAACTCTTCTCTGTTTGGTATGTACAAGGTATATTTTGAGGTAAAGATCTGATTTGATAATCCACCTAAAGCGTACTCTGCTTGGATATGATCCTTATCTGTACACAGAATAATTCCTATAGGTTCATCGTCGTATTCATCATTAATCTCCGTCTTGTAATAGTTCAAGTACATGTTCAATTGGCCTACCGTCTCCGGCACCAGCTTCCCTGTCTTTAATTCTATTAAAATATACGAGCGTAAGATCTTATTATAAAAGACCATGTCCACATAATAATGGGTATTACCAAGCGTAACTCTCTGCTGGCTGCCAACGTACATAAAACCCTTGCCGAGCTCAAGTAAAAACCTCTCCATTTGTCGTATTAAGGCTTTCTCCAAATCACTTTCAAGCATGGGTTTATCTTCCGGAATGCCCAAGAACTCAAATACATATGGATCTTTGACAATATCTTTTGGCGAATCGATTTTATGACCACTTGATGCCAGTTTCAACACTTCTTCTCTATGGCCATCTTCTTTTGAGAGGAGTAATCGCTCGTATAGAGATGTCTTTATCTGTCTTTTCAGTTCCCTAACTGACCAATTCGCATTCTCGGACTCTATTTGATAAAAGCTTCTTTTGCAATCGTCTTCTATCCCCAGAAGTTCACAATAGTGAGACCATGTCAATTTTCCAGACAGTGTCTGGATTATTGGAAACGTCAGATAAAAGCGCCTCATATTAAAGAGGTTAGAACGTGAAAACCCTCGTCCGAAGTCTCTTGTAAGATCTTTTGAGAGCTCGTCTATTAGGAATCTTCCATATTCTGCTCGCTCTAAATGACCTTGTTCGTCCTCTATGATGGTTCGCCCAATTTCGTGATAAGTATGAAGCAAGGTCTGATTCACCGTTCGTGAGACAGACTTTCTGGCTTCTTCCATCAGTTTCTTTATCATTAGGTATGTTTTTTCGTATTCTCGTTTTTCTATTTTGTTATTCATGGGACACCTCAGTCTATTTGTTTCGAGTAGTTACTAGACATTTCTCCAATCATAGTTGCCATGGCTTTTCTCAACTTCAGTGGGCTTAGTACCATTGCAGATGAACCAAAGGAAAGGATGTAGCCATAAAGCCAGTCGTCTTCGATAGATTTCATCGTTACAATGAAACTGCCATCCTCATTTATAGCAACATTCGAATCTGAAAATTCATCTAACACTCGATATTCCATTTCTTTTTCTATTCTCAGAACTATTTCTATCATCTTGAAAGAATGCTTTTCGTCATTTGTTTCTGAAAACTCTATCATCCTTGGTTCAAAAGATTTATCTAGGATTTCTACCTTTCTCATTCGACTAAAACGAAATGTACGCATTGCCTTTTTATCTAAACAGAATGCTTTTAGATACCAGTTTTTATCTTTGAACCAAAGTTTATAGGGTTCTACCATTCTCTTGCTTCGCATGTTAAGAGAGGATAGATAATCAAAAGAGAGAAGCTTCTTTGACATAATCGCTTGCTTGGATTTATCGAACTGATCTTTAATCAAGTTTCCCCAATCATCAAAATCAATTTCATAGATTCCTTGGTCCTTATCCCCAAAAAAGGCTGATAGTTTTGAAAGAGTATCTTCCACTGATAACTCATCAAGTGCATTGAAGCCTTGTAGAGCGGATAGGATATGTATTTTCTCTTTTTCTGTCAGTAAAGTTTTATTGAGAACATAATCAGACAACAATGAAATCCCGCCATTTCTGCCTTTACTCATATAAATTGGGATACCGGCAGCTGAGAGATCTTCGACATCACGATAAATGGTTCGAGTAGATACTTCAAATCGATCAGCCAATTCTCTAGCTGTCATTTTGTCTTTATCAAGAAGCATATAAACGATCTCAAAAAGTCTGTTTATTTTCATCGATTCCTCCCAAAAACAACATAACACTTAATAAGACACTTGAGCGTCATATTAAGTATTAAAAAAGGGACCCTGACAGATGTACTGCCTAGAATCCTATTTCCAAACTATTTCATTTGTGTTTTCTTCCACCTTAACCATGATTTATCTAAAACCGTTACTTTGGGCTCATTCATGATGGTATGACAAGGAAAGCTTTTGCATTCACCGCAAAAGTGAATATCTTGTTCAAGCACGCAATCCCTCGTAAAACAGTCTCCTTCTTTATGTTGCTCTATACACCCTTTACATGTTCCAGATATATATGTAGGACAGCTTCCACAATAAAATCCACACTTCCCTATAGAGTTTTCACTTATTGCCATTTCGATCTATTCCTGTCTCCCTTCTAATTTGCATTCCATTTATCTCCACCTTGGCGCTAATGCTTCTAGGACGATACGTTGGAGTCTATCATTTTTGCTTCCAATACATTTTGTTGTCTCTGAATTCAAAGCACACTTTTCCTTTGTCGCATAGATACGACAAAAAAGAGCGAACTGTACTGCCAACTAAAACATATTGATTTGGATCCATCGTCAAGCCATAATCATCAAAAATACCTTTTAAAATGCCTTCAAAAGTTAATTCTTGCCTGCACAGAGAATAAATTTTTTCGGATACTTCTTTTACTTTACTTCTGTTAATTTCAATCAGTCCTGAAATGTCAGTGGTCGCTTCACAGTGAGACGGAATAAACACCTTCCCTTCTAATGTAGCAAGATGGTCTAAAGTATTTAGATATTCCTCCACATCGTAGATGAAAAACACATGGTACTTTTTAATCGTTTCTTCGCTAAACAAGGAATCTGCCAGAAAATAAACATCATCATCCGTCTTGATTCCAAGCATATCAAAATAATGTCCTTTTAACGGAAAATATTCTAGCCCTTCGCATAAATTGTTATCTATTGCAGTGACGGTGGATTCTTTTGCCAGTAAGAATTTGCTTCTCAAATCCTTGAACGGATATCCTCCAAAGAGAAATGAAGGCTCCAATATTGGAAATTCGGTGAAACACTTTTCGATACCTAGAGCATAGATAGAACAATGCGTTCTGTCTTGTATCAGCTTATTTCCTCCTATATGATCTGCATTGGAATGTGTTGTGATAATCCCCTTCACACTCCATCCCTGTGCATCAATGATCTTTAGTATTTTCCTTCCCGCGTCTCTGTCATTACCTGAATCTATGATGTAAACTTCTTTATCGTTGATTTTGTATAAGCCTATGTTTGTGGGGTTTTTTATATAATAAGTTTTCTCACCAACTTTTACTAACTCCATAAACGCTCTCCTTTACAAAATCTACTTTATCACTCGATTTCATCATTTACACTTTATATCGAATCAACTCTTGATTTTTTACTCAAGCACTCTCCGATATTCACCCGAACCTTCTCATCCCTACAACCTTCAGCTCCTCACTTCAAACTTCTCGAAGTCTGCTCAGACAAGCACTTATCCATAGCACATCAATAAACGGTAGGCTCTTCTTCCCAGCACTAAGGTATCGTTTTCTCAGGAGTTTCCATTCGATCACTGCTACCTTTGAAACGATAATTGGCCAGATTTTGTCTACCGCACCACCACCCCTTCGGGTGTAAAGCGTTCTTTAAGTTCTTCTAGCAGCTCTTCTTTTAAGTCTACCTTGAGGTTTCGCACCCTTCGCGTCTGACGACACGAAGCATCGAACAATAGGACCTGATGGGCTCCCGGATATTTTTTCAGGAGTTTCATCAAATTCTCGACCAATTCGTCCTGCCACGCTTCCAGTTTAATGTAGAGCCTCTCAAGCGCAGCGTCATCTTCCATTTCGCTCAGTGAATCTATTTTCGTCAGCAAAATGGTGGGGGCTTGTTCTTCCCTGAACTGAAGTCTGCCTTTTAGGAAAAAATATTTCTCTTCTTCAATCAGATGTCTGGCTTCTCTATACAGTGAGGGAAAGACAATGGCTTCAAGCGCTTCAAATTCATCTTCAAGCTCAAGCACTGCCATCGGCTCTCCTTTTTTCGTCGTCTTCAAAGTGACTTTTCTGAGCATCGCCATGACGGAGACCATACGCTCATCACTTCTCTCATCGAGTTCACAGATCTCGGCAAAACTCATGGCGCCATTTTTCACGCGTAGATCTGAAAATCGTGCCATCGGATGGCCTGACAGATAGACACCGAGGACTTCTTTCTCTAGCCCCAAAAGCGTCTCTTCATCGTATTCTTCCTCGGTCATCGGCTCCGTTGCCGGTTCCATCATGTCGTCAAAGAGGCTTATCTGCCCGGGGGCGTTCGTTCTTGAGGAGCGCTGGACTCCCTCAATCTGCGATTCATAACGGGCAAGGAGACTCCTACGGGTTTCACCTAGGCAGTCGAGTGCCCCGGCTTTGATAAGAGACTCCACTGCTCGTTTATTGAGCTGCGAGGCTTCCAACCTCTGGAGAAAATCCTCTAGCGTCGAGTAGGGGCGCTCTTCTCTTCCCCGTTCGATGGCTTGAATTAGCGAAGCTCCGACATTCTTGATCGCGCGAAGACCAAAGCGCAGGGCGTCGCCCTCCACTTTGAATGCATCTCCCGAATAATTGATACACGGAGGTAACAGCTCGATGCCGAGTTGTCGCAAATCTTCTAAGTACTCAGCGAGCTTTGATGTCGTGCTCATCACACTGCTAAGAAGCGCCGCCATATACTCCAGCGGATAATTGGCTTTTAGGTATGCCGTCTGATAGGCAATGATTGCATAGCCGGCGGCATGGGATTTATTAAATGCATATTTTGCAAAGTCCACCATCGCATCAAACATCTGCTGACCTTGCGTCTCATCAAGTCCTAAAGTGACGGCACCGGGGATCTCTTTTCCGTCTCCATAGAGGAAAATATCTCTCTCGTGGGTCATCACATCCATGTGTTTTTTACTCATGGCGCGGCGCACCAGATCACTTCTTGCGTAGCTAAAGCCTGCCAGCTCTCGCACCAACTGCATGACCTGCTCTTGGTAGATGATGACGCCGCCGCTGACCCCCAAGATATCCCTCACCTTCGGATGAACATATCGCACCTTGGATGGGTCCGCCCGATTGGCTAAATACGTAGGAATACTCTCCATCGGTCCAGGGCGATAGAGGCTGATGCCGGCGATAATGTCCTCGACAGTGCGTGGACGAAGCTCTCTAAAGAAGCTTCTCATCCCTCCACTTTCAAGTTGAAACACGCCGAGGGTATTTCCCGAGCTGAGAAGATCAAAGGTTTTTCTGTCTTCCATCGGAAGATGATCGACATCGATCTTAATGCCGCGTTGTTTTTCAATAATCTTGACAGCGTGTTTGATGATGCTCAGGTTTCTCAGGCCCAAAAAGTCCATCTTGACCAGCCCCAGTTCTTCTAGTGTCCCCATCGGAAACTGCGTACTGATGGATTTGTCCTGAAGGTATAGCGGCACGTAATGTTCAACAGGCTCTTTGCTGATGACAACGCCGGCGGCATGTGTCGAAGCGTGCCGCGGCACTCCTTCGACTTTTCTGGCTATATCAAGAAGCAGCGCCACATCTTCTTCTTGAGCAAGTTCTTTCAGTCGATGACTTTCTTCTAGAGCTCTCTCCAGCGTCATATTGAGAGAAAATGGAATGGCTTTGGCGACTTTATCAACTTGAAAAAGAGGCATCCCCAGAACTCTTCCGACATCACGCACCGCCGCTCTTGCACCGAGGGTTCCAAATGTGATGATCTGTGCTACATTTTCTTTTCCATATTTGTCACTGACGTAGTCAATCACTTCTTGGCGTCTTTCGTCTTCGAAGTCTATGTCAAAGTCGGGAAGCGTAATGCGCTCCGGATTGAGAAAACGCTCAAAGAGAAGCTCAAACTTCATCGGGTCGACGGTAGTAATGTCAAGAGCATAAGCGACTAGGGAACCGCCTCCTGAGCCCCTTCCGGGTCCAACGGCAATGCCGGCGTCTTTTGCAAACTTAATAAAGTCCCACACAATCAGGAAATAATCTTCATAGCCCATCTCTTCGATGACACTGAGCTCATAGTCAAGGCGCGGGCGGTGCTCCTGCCAGTTCTCGGGATAACGCTTTTTCAGTCCGGCTTCAGAGAGCCCTCGAAGATATGCTGCAGGCGCTAAGCCATCGGGTGGCGTAAAGGCCGGCAGATGGATCTCACCGAACGTGAAATCAAAGTTACAGGCATCGGCAATCTTTCCCGTATTCTCCACCGCCTCCGGATATTCGCGGAAAAGTGCCGCCATCTCTTCTTCACTTTTTAGGTAAAACTCATCGGTCTGAAAGCGCATGCGATCAGGCTCTGAGAGGGTTTTTCCTGTCTGTATACAAAGAAGAACGTCGTGGACGGAAGCGTCTTCTCGGTCCACGTAGTGCACGTCATTGGTTGCCACCAGAGGAATCGAAAGTTCCTCCGCAAGCTTTGCCATAAGAGGATTTAACCGATGCTGCTCCGATATGCCATGATCTTGAATTTCCAGATAAAAATTGTCGGGAAACATATCCCGATACCACATAGCAGCGCTGGCCGCATCCTCCGCTCTTCCTTCAAGAAGGAGTGCGCTGACTTCACCTTGAAGGCATGCAGAGAGTGCTACCAATCCTTCAGTGTATCCCTCCAGCATCGCCCGAGTGATCCGAGGTTTGTAGTAGAAGTTGTCGACAAATCCGCGTGAGACGAGGTGAATCAAGTTTTTGTACCCCTGCTCATCTTTGACAAGGAGCACGAGATGATAGTTTTTCTTAGGATCTTCACTCTGCAGATAGACCTCACAGCCGATAATGGGTTTGATGCCGTTTGCTTTGGCCGCTTTGTAGAAGTCGACCACGCCAAACATCGTGCCGTGATCGGTGATAGCAATGGCCTTCATCCCCAATTCCGCCGCTTTCTTTGTCACCCTCTCGACACGGGCAAATCCGTCTAGAAGGCTAAATTCCGTATGCAGGTGCAGGTGGGCAAAACTCATCAGATCTCCTCTCCCATTTCTTCACACAGCGCCATAATGCGTTTCATCCGGTGGTTGACGCCGGATTTACTAAGTGGTTTTTCAAGTCGCTCGCCAATTTGCGCCAGGCTCATCTCCGGGTATTCCATTCGAAGAAGAGCTACCTCCGCCAAATCTTCCGGCAGATTCAACAGCCCTACGCGTTTCGCGAGCGCTTCAATACAGTGAAGATGCCGCTGACTTGTGGCAATGGTCTTGGCGATATTGGCGGTCTCGAAGTTGACAGACCGATTCACATCGGCTCGCACGCCCTTAATGATGCGAATTTCCTCGAGTTCAAGGAGCGCTTTTGTCGCCCCGATCAAGGCGTATACTTCCGAGATGGATTCGGCTGACTTTATATATACGTGGTACGCCGTTTTTGCTCTGCGCACCGAACCGGTAATCTCATAGTCGTGTAACAGCGAAAGAAGACTCTGCGCGAACTCTTTGCCATCAACGCGAAACGAAAGATGATAGCCTCTTCTTGGGTTACTAGCAGAGCCGGCGCCCAAAAACAAGCCGCGCAGATACGCTCGGCGCGAGACTTCTCCTTCAAGGACCTCAAGCGGAATCGACGTAACCGGTTGCATCTGTTCATCAAGTACATGAAGCCTTCTTAAAAATGGCTGCGCA
The DNA here is from genome assembly GCA_012841045.1 of Tissierellia bacterium. GTDB lineage: Bacteria > Bacillota > Clostridia > Peptostreptococcales > Acidaminobacteraceae > DUVM01. The sequence continues at coordinate 15,089 of DUVM01000148.1, forward strand.
TCCGTCAGCACCACTTCATGGCGTGGGAAGGTAGCGTACCCACCGATCTTCCCAAGGTATTTTGCCCGGACGCCCTGCGCCTTGAGCTGGGAAAAAAAATAACGGGCAAGTGTCGCTTCTTTGCTCCAGAAGAGAAACTGCCCATCTCGGATCGATCCACAAGCGCGCAAAAACCCTGAAAACTCAGCCCATTGACTTCTCGTTGCATCAAAAAGAGACCGTTTTACTTCGTCAGTGTAGGACATCATGCCTCCTGGCGCAGAGCTTTTTGGACGATGCTCAGTTCGCTTGCATGCATATTGAGTTCCTTCAGTTTATGCTCGGGCATATAGGCGACATCGATGAATCCTTCACGACGCAGCGGCTGCAGTTCCCCTCCAATTTGCTTCATAAGAAACCAGAGAACTCGTTTGCTCTGAATGTTGCCCTGCAAATAAAACTGAAAAAATTTCCACCCCAATCGACGCTGGATGCGCGCTTCTACACCGGCTTCTTCATATACTTCTCGAAGAGCCGCCTGACGCAATGACTCATCCGGTTCCACATGCCCTTTTGGCAAAACCCAGCGACCTCTGTGAGTCTTCAGAAGCAGCACCCTTCGTTCCTTGAGGACGACACCACCTGCACTGATGATCATCTATCCCCCTAATATGCAAACATTATACCAAAATGTGTAAAAAAATACACCTTTGGACCCACCGGAGCAGGTAAAAGCGGATATTTACACTCTTGTCTCGCTATGCTACATTATTACTGAGCACGATAAATGAGGAGGTCTCATGAAAGATTTTTCGGATGGATTTACAAGAGAAGAAGTCGTCGCTCTTACACAAGAATTGATTCGCATCCCCTCCCACAGAGATGTAAAAGGCAGGGAGACAGACGTGGCCAACTTTATCTACAATTACTGTAGCAATTTAGGCTTTGAATGCGAAAAAGTCCCCGTTCAGAGCGCATCAAACAATCCCGAATACTGTAGAAGACTGGGCATTGAACCGGCAGATCCTCCGGTGGCCGACCGCTTCAATGTCAACGTCCGTCTCTGTGGCGAAGGCGACGGACCGACACTTCTGTTCAACGGCCACATGGATACCGTGCCCCCATTTGAGATGGTCGTCGATCCTTATGGTGCTGAGATTCGAAACGGAAACATTTATGGGCGAGGTGCCAACGACATGAAGGGAGCTCTTGCCTGCATGATCACCGCTATGGCGGCCCTCAAGCGCACCAATACCAGACTAAAAGGAGATGTGCTTTTCACTGCCGTCATAGGAGAAGAAGACGAAGGCGAAGGGACCGAGGAGTTTGTCCGACTCGGTGGGAAAGCAGATGGAGCGATCGTAGGCGAACCCTCCGGTTATGAGTACGCAATCGGACATCGAGGTCTTGAGTGGATTGAGGTCACATTTACAGGAAAAACCGTCCATGGAGGTCAGGCACACCTAGGCATCAACGCCATTACAAAAGCAACGAAATTTATTACCCGGGTAGAAGAAACGTTGATCCCAAAGATCCATGCCAGAACTAATGAATATATGGGGACTAGCATCATGAACTACGGAACCATTCATGGAGGTGATCAGCCCAGTACAGTGGCCGGTACGTGCCGGCTTCAACTGGACCGCCGATATCTCCCAGGAGAAACGGTCGAAACAGTCCTATCTGAATACCAGGCCATCATCGACGAACTGAGCAAAGAGGATCCAGATTTTAAAGCCGAACTTTCCCTCGTTCCCAACGGTCAGATGCGCTATTACTACCACATGCCGCTGATTCCGCAGCCGGAGAAAAAATTGGTGAACGTCGTTAGAGATACATTCATCGATTTTCTCGGAGAAGAGGCGACTCTCAACACGACAAGAGGTTGGACAGACGCGGCCATCCTCTCTTCCTATGGAAAGATCCCTTCTGTCGTCATGGGACCGGGGAATGTAAAAAACTCTCACACGAAAGATGAGCATATAGAAATAGATCAGCTCGTAAACTATGTGCAGCTCTACGCAAATATTGCCGAAAGATTTTGCACCACAGTCTAGAAAAAAGGAAATGCTCCCCGGATAAAGGGAGCATTTTTTGATTAGAGATTCAGTTTGAGATCTCCGTCTTTGATCCACCCCATCTTTCGAAGGATGAATGTAAACAGCAGAGTGAGAGCCGCCGGAAGGACAAAGTGCAGCAGCAGGATATTTAAGTACAGCGGCCATCCGCCTCTGCCGATGGCATTCATGGCTGTAATCGTACCGATTTGTCCCACCAATCCGCTCGTGCCCATACCCGAGCCGATGGGAATGTTCTCCATCTTCATCACAACCGTGGCGATGGGACCTGTGATAGCCGCTGTCAGGATGGGTGGAATCCATATTTTCCAGTTTCGAACAATGTTGGACATATGAAGCATGCTGGTGCCGATGCCTACAGCAACGACTCCTCCCGGTCCATTGTCTCGGTAACTCATGACCGCAAAGCCGATCATCTGCGCGCAGCATCCGGCGGTTGCCGCTCCTCCGGCCAAGCCGGCAAGCCCCAGCATCATGCTGATTGCCGCCGAACTGATCGGAAGTGTGAGGGCGATGCCGATCATTAAGGAGACGAGTATGCCCATCCAAAAAGGCTGAAGTGTCGTTGCCACCATGACCAGCTCTCCCGTCTTCGTCATAAAAGCCGCAATCCCCGGCCCGATCAGCTGCGCGACGAGAACACCTGAAAGAATGGTGACCGTTGGCGTGACAATCAGGTCCACCTTTGTCTCTTTTGATACGAGTTTTCCGAGCTCTGTAGCGATGATCGCAGAGACAAATGCTCCGACAGGTCCGCCAAGTTGATTTCCCGCATAGCCGACGATGGTCGCAGAAAAAAGGACAAACGGCGGCGCTTTTAATGCATAGGCGACGGCTACCGCAATGGCCGCTCCTGTCATGTCTCTAGCAAAAGGCCAGATGACATCGGTCAAAAATGGAATTCCCAGACTTTGCCCCAGTGTATTGAGGATGGTGCCGACAAGGAGACTGGCAAAAAGGCCTAGCGCCATGGAGCTCATGGCATCGATCAAGTAGCGCTGGACACTGAACTCGATATTCTTTCGCTCCAGAAACTGCCTGAATGTTCCCTTCTGCTGTTCATTGTTCATTTCTAAGTAACCTTTCTTCGGGCTTCGAAGGGTCTCGTGGCGTCAAGTCCTTATCTCAGCAGTAAACAGAGAGTGCCCTGCTGAGGGACATGAACAGCGCCACCGCTCCGCTGCTTTTTTACTATGTTTATCTTGTTCTGTTTCCTCAAAATATACACCAGAGGACTTTGCTTTCACAAGAGGGGACTTCCTTCTCGCCAGAAGTTGCGTCCAGCGAGGAGCATACATAAAGTGCCAACACTCTAGACAACAGAAAAAATGTCCGGTTGCTCTTCAAGGACCTCTCTGCCCTCTTCTAGCTGTTCTTGATAAATGTCCTCGGGGACACGCGCGCCTCCGGTTGCCCAGTAGACGTAGCGGATATGTTCTTCTCTGATGCCTTCTTGCTCAAGATACAACCTACCCTCTTCTGTCTTTAGATAATAGGGAAGAAGAAGTCCTGCACAAGCCGAAGGCTCGCATTTGATTCCCTCTTCCTTGTAGAGAAGATATTGCATCGCCTGAAGAGCCTGATCTGTTACCGTGTAGATTCCGCTGAGGACCTCTTCCATCTGCTCACAGACAAAGCCGGAGGGCTTTCCTACCGCCAGTCCGTCTGCCAGTGTTTTTCCACTGAGTCCGATGTCCTGAACGCGGATTTCCTCCCCTTTGCCCGTCGCCATTCCCAAAAGAACGGCAGGAGCCTCTACAGGCTCGGCAAAAAAGATATGTACGGCAGGACCATAGAGGGCTTTTAGCGCATAAGCAATCCCGCCCGGCGCGCCGCCCACCCCGCAGGGTATCGACACAAAAAGCGGACGCTCCTCACTGATGTCATCAGGAAGCTGCGCTTGCAGGTCATAGCCGGCTTTGCTGTACCCCCAAAAAAGTCTCAGGCTTCTCTCATCGTCGACAAAATACGCTCTTGGGTCCCTGTCGCTCGCTTCTCTCCCTCTTACAACCGCTTCGGAATAATCCCCGTCATACTCGATTACCTCTGCCCCACGTGAGCGAAGAAGTTCTTTCTTCCACTCCTTGGCGTCCGAGCTCATGTGCACGTAGACGGTGAATCCTAGAGATCGGCCCATTAGGCCGATGCTCAAGCCGAGGTTTCCGGTAGACGCAACGTGAAGTGAGTAATGTTGGAAAAAGTCCTTTCTATCGGCAAGAAGTCTCGGAGAATCTTCTTCCCCAATGATTCCTTCTTTGATAGCCAAGTCTCTGGCATGAGAGAGGACTTCAAAGAAGCCGCCTCTTGCTTTGATGCTTCCCGCCACAGGCAGGGCGCTATCTTCTTTGAGTTGGTGCGACTGTGCCGGATGTCCCGCATGTACTTTGGAGAGGCGTTTTACTTCGGAATCGATGGTCGAGACATCAAAGAGCTCTTTTAACAGAGGGGAAAACGCTTCCCAGTCAGCTCGAGCGCTCTTCATCTGCGCCATGTCAAGCACCACATGGTTGTTTTTCTTCTGATTTCGCCATAAAAATGGCTTTCGTTCAATTAATTGTCTTGGAATATTCATGC
>DUVM01000023.1 GCA_012841045.1 Tissierellia bacterium
CAGAAGCATTTTAAGTGTGTATCATCGAGGTGATGTTCGCCCGATGCAAAAAAGTGACTCAAGCCCCGTGACCGTAGCAGACATGGAGGCTGATTTATTGATCCTCTCTCATCTGAAACAGTTTTTTCCCGATGATGGATATCTCTCCGAAGAAACAGAGGATGACTTTTCACGGCTAAATAAGTCTCGCGTTTGGGTGATCGATCCGTTAGATGGCACCAGGGAATTTATCCGACAAAACGGAGACTTTTCTGTGAACATCGCTCTTGTCGAAAATAAAAGACCAGTCGTAGGTGTTGTTCTGCTTCCGGTCTTTTCTGAAACGTACTACGCGATCGCCGGAGAAGGCGCTTTTCTGCAAAAAGACGGAACAGACCGTCGCCTGCAAGTCAATGACTCAACAGAAAACCTTCGGATGCTTCGCTCCCGTTCGCGGGTCAACAAACGAATTTCCGAGCTCTTTGAAGCTAATGAGCGAGTAACAAGTATGCAGAAGGTCGGCTCTGCCCGAAAAGGTTGCATCATTGCCCGAGGGGACGCCGAACTGTACTATTCGATCGGCTATACGATGGAATGGGACACCGCGGCAATGGAGCTGATTGTAGAAGAAGCCGGCGGCATCTTTCGACAGATGGACGGTAGCGTCATGCTCTATAATCGGGAAGACCCGTTGAATCGTCTGGGTTTTTATATTATTAACCGAGAGGAGAACGCTCTTTTATGATTTGGATCTTTGCTGTGGATGAGCTGTGGCGCATTGGCTACGCAGGCGAAATGCTCTTTGCCATCCCGGATGACCTTCGACGTTTTAAAGAGATTACTTGGGGACATGTCCTTCTCATGGGAAGAAAGACATACGACGCCCTGCCGGTGCGGCCCTTAAAAGGAAGAAAGTCTATCGTACTGAGCAGAAACATACACTTCTCACCTGACGGAGTGGATGTCGCCCGATCAAAAGAAGATGCTCTGTCCATGATTGAACAGAAGTATGCAGGGGAAAAGATCTTTTGTATCGGCGGAGGAGAAGTGGCTCGAATGTTCTTACCCGAGACAAACGCCGCGCACATTACGCATGTACAGGGAGTATTCACCCCTTACGATACGCAGCTTCCCGATCTGACAGAAAAAGGCTTTATGCTAAAAGAATGGTCAGATCTCCATGTTTATGAAACCTATCGATACCGCTACGCCTACTATGAAAGGAATCGTCTATGAAATTAAGAGAAGAAATCCAGGAGCAATATACCTGGGACCTGACACCTATCTACGCGACAGATGAAGCATTTGAACAAGATTTTCAAGCGGTGCATCCGCTCCTTGAAAAAGTGGTTTCCTACAGTGGTCGCCTGCTGGAGAGCCCCGAAACGCTCAAGGAAGCGATTGACAGGGCACAGGAACTAATCCGAAAGATAAGAAATCTCTTTGTCTATGCCAGTCTGCATGCCAGTTTGGATACCACCGACACCACCTCTCAATCGAGAGTTCTTCGCATGCAGGGACTATATGCAAAGGTCTCTTCTGCTCTCGCGTTCTTTGAGCCGGAGCTTCTGAGCGCCACCAAAGAAGAGGTGTTTTCATTGGTGGATGAATACGAAGGTCTTGCGCTTTACCGCCAATATCTAGACAATATCCTTCGCAGAAAAGAGCATGTCCTCAGTGAGAAAGAAGAGCGAATCATTGCCTCTCTTAGTGAAGTGACACAAGCCTCAGGAAGAACATTCTCCCTATTAAACGATGCGGACATGACCTTTCCGACGGTTAAAGACAGCAAAGGAGAGGATGTGGCGCTGAGCCATGGCACCTTTATCCGCGCGCTAGAAAGCCATGACCGCGTGCTCAGGGAAAACGCATATAAAGGATTCTACTCGGTTTTTCTCGATCACAAAAACACGCTGGGGTCCACCTTACAGACGTCAGTCAAGAATCAAGGGGTGATGGCCAAGCTTCGATCTTTTCCGTCTGCCAGAGCCGCTGCGCTTCACGAAGACAATATTCCCGAGAGCGTCTATGACAACTTGATTGCCTCGGTTCATAAAGCAAATCCTGCGATGTATAAATATCTGCGTCTGAGAAAAGAAAAGCTCAGAGTGGATAAGCTGCATTTTTATGATGTGTATGTTCCGCTCTTAGATAAAGTGGAGATGGAGATTCCCTTTGAGAAGGCAAGAGAAGATGTGGTAGCCGCGATGGCGCCGCTTGGGAAAGAGTACCAAGCACTTCTACAAAGAGCTTTTGATGAGCGCTGGATTGATGTTTACGAGACGAAGGGAAAGAGGAGCGGCGCCTTCTCAAGCGGCACGTATGATACACCTCCTTATCTTCTTTTGAACTACCAGCCCAATCTCGACAATGTCTTTACTCTGGCGCATGAATTAGGGCACTCCATGCACACCTATCTCGCCAGTGAAACCCAGCCGTACGTATATGCAGATTACAGCATCTTCTTAGCGGAAATTGCTTCTACCTTTAACGAGGCGCTTCTGACAAGATACTATCTGGATACACTGACAGATCCTGCGCAGAAACTCTATGTCATCAACCATCAGCTTGACAGCTTCAAAGGAACCATCTTCCGTCAAACCATGTTTGCGGAGTTTGAGAGAAACATCAATACGTTGAGTGAAGCAGGAGAGTCTCTGACACACGAAAAGATGGCGGATCAGTATGAGAAGCTACTCAAAGAATATTTCTCTGACGAAGTGGTCATCGACGATGAGATCCGCTACGAATGGAGCCGGATCCCGCACTTCTATTACAACTTCTATGTGTTCCAGTACGCCACCGGCCTCAGCGCTGCCATGGCGTTTTCGAAGAGGGTGCTGGATGGAGAAGAAGGGGCACTCGAAGACTACCTTGGATTCCTAAAAGCTGGAAGCAGTAAATACCCTGTCGATGTGTTAAAAGAAGCGGGGGTGGACATGAGCGATCCTTCCACAGTGGATGCGGCTCTTAGTATCTTTGTCGAATTGGTAGATGAATTTGAGTCGCTACTCAAGGAATTGGAGGGATAAATGGAATTCATTGATCTGAAAGCTCAAATGGCTCGCATTCGCGAGGATCTGGACGTACGACTAGAAAAAGTGTTGGACCATGGACGCTTTATTATGGGACCGGAAGTCCTAGCACTTGAAGAAACGCTGGCTGAGTACACGAAGAGTAAGTATGTATTAGGGTGTGCTAACGGCACCGATGCGATGGTGATTGCCCTCAAAGCACTTGGCGTTGGTCCGGGAGACGCGGTGTTTGTACCTACATTTACATTCTTTGCAACCGCCGAAGTCGTCAATCTTGTGGGAGCCACACCTGTGTTTGTGGATGTTCTTGAGGATACGTTTAATATTGATCCTCAAGACCTACTAAACAGAATTGAAGTCGTCAATTCAGAAGGGGCGCTTGTTCCCAAAGCGATCATTCCTGTCGATCTCTTTGGCGCTGCAGCGGACTTTGAGATGATCGACAAAATTGCCAAAGAATACGACCTCTATGTCTTGGAGGACGGAGCGCAGAGTTTTGGAGGAAGCTACAAAGGGAAGATGAACATGACGCACGGCATCATCGGTACCACATCCTTCTTCCCGGCAAAGCCGCTGGGATGCTACGGAGACGGAGGCGCGATCTTTACCGATGATGAAGAGCTCTATCAAGTCATGAAATCCCTGCGTGTTCACGGGATGGGTACACATCGATACGACAATGAGCGCATTGGATACAACTCTCGTTTGGACAGCATTCAAGCCGCCGTACTTCTCTCAAAAATGACCATTTTTGAAGAAGAGATGCAAGAGCGCCAGGAAGTCGCGAAGCTCTATGCGAAGTATCTACCTGATGAGTTTGTAAAGCCTCTTCACTCTGAGACAGATCGAAGCGCTTGGGCGCAGTACACTCTGAAGGCTTCTAGCGAAGAAAGACGCGACGAGGTTAAGAAAAAACTGGAAGATGCGGGAGTTCCCGTCATGATCTATTATCCCAGACCCATGCATCTGCAGACGGCATACAAGTACATGGGACACAAAGAGGGAGACTTCCCGGTCAGCGAGAAGCTCTGCAAAGTATCTTTTTCTCTGCCGTTTCATGCATATGTGACAGAAGAACAAGTCAAGATGATTGCTGACATCCTTAAAGAAGCGTAGTCGTCTCTACCATCTAATTGAGTGGAGCCCTTTCTTGAGAGATACAAGTCTCTCAGGATAGGGCTTTTCTTTGTCTCATGGCAAATTCTTCGGGTATACAGAGAGAACAACCTACGCTTGTCCTGATGGCTCTCACCCCTGTCACAAAGGAGAAAGATATGGAATTACTTGAAAAGAAATGCATTCCCTGTAGCATCGGTGAAGATCCGCTCACAACGGAACAGATTCAGGAGAACATGAAGCAGCTCGAAGAAGGCTGGGAAGTCATCGAAGATAAAAAGATCAAAAGACAGTTCAAGTTTAAAGATTTCAAAAGCGCACTGGATTTTGTTGTGAAAATCGGTGACATCGCAGAGAGTGAGGGACATCATCCGGATCTCTGTCTTGGCTGGGGAAAGGTTGAGGTAGAGTTTATGACCCACAAGATCCAGGGGCTTCATGAAAATGATTTCATCATGGCGGCGAAAACCGACAAGATTCATCGCGAACTCTAACTACTACACCCTGACATCGAAGATTTTCAGCTTCTCTACGCTATCGCGCAAGAAGCTGATTTTTCTTTTGGTTGTGTTTCGCACACGAAATCCTGATAATCAAGTATACTGATAGGGAACGGTCTGAGAAGGGAGAACTCGATGAACGACGGCATTGTCTCAGTCATTCCGATTGTGGTATTGATTGTCGGAGCACTGATAACCAAGAAGATCTCGGAGATGATGATCCTTGCTTCTGTTGTCGGCGCAGTGCTTGTTTATAAAGGGAGTTTTTTCACTGGATACATCTCGATGATGTATGAAGTGTTGAGTGACCCTACATATCAGTTTATCCTTCTCATTTTGGTGTGCCTTGGCGCGTTGATCCGTCAGTTTCAAGAGTCAGGCGCTCTTTTTGGTTTTCGCTCATGGGCGACAAAGCTCTCCCGAGGACCGATCAATCCACTGCTTCTTTCTCTCTTTCTTCACCTATTTCTTTTTATTGATGACTATTTGAGCACGCTTGCCGTGTCTTTTGCAATGCGCGATACGACCGACAGCTATCGGATTCCTAGAGAGCATCTCGCCTTTCAAGTCAGCTCTACCTGTCCTTCCTTGAGCGTCCTTATCCCCTTTACCAGCTGGACTGCTTTTACGACAGGTCTTTTGCGAGGGCAGGGCCTTGGCTTTCGCGATTATGTACAAGCCATCCCCATGATGTACTTTCCGATTCTGATGCTGCTGCTGATAGTTCTTCTTTCTCTCGGTATCTTCCCGAAAGTGGGTTCCTTAAAAAGAGCCTATAAGAGGGTGAGAGAGGGAGGGGATGTTCTGCTAAAAGATCCCGGGGCTATTTCCATTCTAGACATTGATCCCTGCGTAGAGACACAGGAGAGCTCTGCTTGGAACTTCGTGATCCCTATTATTGTATTAATCATCACGGTCTTTTTATATAACAACAGCATGGTACATGGTCTGATGGCCGCCCTTGTCACGCAAGCTTTCTTGTATATTGGAAAGAAGCTAATGAGTGCAGAGGAGTTTATGAATAACTTCTTTGAAGGCGCTTCAAGTATGACCCGCATCGCAATCATCATCTTTTTTGCCTACATACTAAACGAGGCGAACACACAAATGGGGTTCTCCCACTACCTGATCGGCTTACTAGGTGACTCTTTTCCTCCTTATGCCTTACCCCCTCTCGTATTTATCCTGATTGCTCTATCGACTTTTGCGACCTCGGGATATTGGGTCATTCAGGTCATCACAGTCCCCGTCTTTATTCCGCTCGCACTTTCCATGAACGTCCATCCATCGCTTGTTATTGCAGCGATGATGTCAGGCGCGACGTTTGGCAGCATGTTTTGCTTCTACTCGGATGTGGTCTTTATGGCGGCAGCAGGAACAGGTGTGTCCAATATACGGCAGATCCACGTATCGGCACCATATATCCTCTCTGTGGCTGCGATTACCAGTATTCTTTACCTAATTACTGGATTGGTTCTCTAAGAAAACAGACTTGAAGAATTATTATTGAAAACAAAGATAGGTTTCTTTAGCTTAAATGTGGTATTATATATGATACCACTTGAAAGGGACGTACTGTGGGGAAATATGACAATCTTCTTAAACTAATATTTCAAGAGCCAAAATCAATGAATATTAAATTCCGCGAGTTTGCGTCGTATCTTAAATCAGTCGGGTTTTCAGAGAAGAAAGGGAGTGGGAGTAGGTTTAAATACAAGCATGATAGCTTAGACTATCCAATTGTTCTTCATTTTCACAGTCGTGGGGATACACTGAAAGTGTATGAGATTGACATGATACGTGAAGCGCTGACAGCAGTGGGAATTGAACAGAATGGAGACAAAAAATGAACTTGAATTATAAAATGATTGTCTATGGAATCAAAACAGAAGAAGGGGTTGAATACGTAGCCAAATTCCCTGCTCTAAAAGGAGTCGCAGGAGGTGGGAAAACACAAGAAGAAGCTGTGAAAGTGCTACTTGAACATGCGAAAGAGTATATGGATGATCTGAAAGAAGATGGTTATCCTATTCCTGAAGAAGACCTTTTTGAAGAGCAAAAGAAGTATAGTGGTACTTTTTCAGTTCGTGTTTCACCGGAAACCCATAAGTATCTCGCAGAATCTGCCTCAGATGAGGGTCTCAGTCTGAACGCCTACATTAACAATTTGTTCAGTAAAGATATGGGTGAGAAAAACGCAATTGACGTTTTAGCGAACTTTTTCGCAAAATACCAAAAGCAAGTAATAAAAGAACAATCTATGTATCTAAATCAAACGTTTAAAATCGAGCGCCAAAATATTATGGCGCATCAATATTGGAAAGAGGGAAAGCGAAGACATGCGTAAGAGTAGGTTGTTTTTTGATGAAGCTAAGTTCCTGATAGAAAAAATTGAGTATCAAAGCATTGAACTTGATGAGGAGGATACCCCAGAGCAAA
>DUVM01000149.1 GCA_012841045.1 Tissierellia bacterium
AACTGGCAGATGAGGCGCTTTTTGGCATGCCGGTGGAGATCCTTTCTCATGAGAAAGAGGATTGGTATAGAGTTCGCACACACTATCGGTACGAAGCATTGATTCATCGAGATCATTTTCTGCCGGAGGAGCTGTGTGATTCACGCTGGGTCGGAGCGGTAAAAAAAGTCGTGATCACGCCATATGCGGATATTCACGTGGAGCCCAAAGTACAGAGTCCTTTCCTTCAGGGGATTCCTCGAGGAGGCCGTGTGGCAATCTTTCCTGAGGTAGAGAGTGAGCGTTGGCAAAAAGTCATGCTCCCCAATGGCGTTGAAGGTTGGACATATAGAGAGAATTTGGTAGATCTCATCGAAGGAAGCGATCTGGAGAACGAAGAAGAGCTCAGAGAAGCGCTGGTTCGCACTGCCGAGATGTACATGGGTACACAGTACCGCTGGGGAGGAAAGACCATGCAGGGCATTGACTGCTCGGGCCTTGTTTCCATGGCCTATCTTCTAAACGGCTTCGTCATATACCGTGACGCGCAGATCAAGGAAGGATTTATTCTAAAAGAAATCCCGAAAGAAGAGATCAAAAAGGGAGACCTGATGTTCTTCCCGGGACATGTGGCCATGTATATTGAAGAAGGACGCTACATTCACTCCTCAGCTGGCAATAACGGCGTAGATTACAATAGTTTGCAGGAAGAAGATGAAGACTATAGAAAGGATCTCGCAGACACCTACGAACAAGCGGCGAGCATTTTCAGGTAATGTCATGGACCTTGCAAAAAGAGTAGAAAGAGAACTGACAAGCTACAATGGCCATATGGCGATGTACGTGCGCGACTTCGCCGGCAATACGGTAACGCTTCACGAAGAGGAGCTGTTTGAGACGGCCAGCACGATTAAGAGCTTTATTCTTCTCGATCTATTTGAACAGGATAAAGAGGGAAGCAAAGATCTTGAGGAGTTACTCGAGTACAGACAAGAACATCAAGTGGACGGCTCGGGAGTGCTTCACTACATGAAACCCGGCTTCTCTATGAGTGCCAGAAATGTAGCGGTGCTGATGATTATCGTCAGCGATAACACAGCGACGAATATGCTGATTGAGTATCTCGGGCTTGATCACATCAATGAGACGATACAAAAATACGGATTTAAAGACACCGTCCTTCATAATCACATCGATTGGCAAAAATATGAGAACTTAGGGACCAGCACCGTCAAAGACTATGGAGAATTTTTCTATCGTCTGCACGAAGGAGACCTTGTGTCAGAAGAAGCCTGCCAAGATATGATATCCATCTTTAAAGATCAGCACTACAACAGCATGCTCGTAGGCGAGTTTCCGCAGTACTATCTCTCAGGAGATGACTGTGTGGTAGCCGATGATGAGATGATTACCGTCGCCTCAAAAAGCGGAAGCATGGACGCCTGTCGCACCGATGGGGGAATTGTCTATACACCCAAAGGCGACTATGTCATCGCCCTTTTTCATAAGGAATTCCACGATCCTCTCTATCATCCAAAGCATGAAGCGACGCTGTATGGGGCAAAAGTGTCGCGACTCATCTTGGAGAGATTTCTCGCGCTGGAAGGGAAGCTTGTCAAAGAGACACCCTGATGCTTTTGCGGGCAGTTCTCTTAAAAGAATGATACAGATAGAATGAGGGTAATAGAGAGAAACAAGGAAAAACAGATCGGATGCGGCATGCACACTGAACTGTCACTCTGTCCCTTCGGCGCCTAAGATCTTATAGAATCAACAGGAGGAGTGAAATGGGTATCCTCAAAGTGAGTCGTGTGTATGATGAGAACACGAAAGAAGACGGCCAGCGCATTCTCATTGACCGCCTTTGGCCCAGAGGCGTCAGCAAAGAAGAAGCTGCCATTGATGAGTGGGCAAAGGAAATCACCCCGACCAATGAACTCCGTAAGCAGTATCATGAGGGTCTAATTGACCAAGACACATTTTTTAACAATTACCGCAAAGAGCTAGAAGAAAATGAAGACAGTCCCGCTTTTGTCTCAAAAGTGGAAGGATATCTGCGAGTTGAGAATGTCACCCTGGTCACATCCGTGAAAAACATCTCAGCTAGCCATGTTCCGGTACTCTGTGATTTTTTAGAGAAGGAATTGGGACTAAAACACAGCGGTAAAAAAGACTAAACTGTGAAAATAAGTTCCCTCAAAAGTTGACTTGAAAGAAGAGATAAGGCTTCTAACGTATAGCTCGCCCCCTGTAGGGCGAGTTTTTTAAGATATCTTTTTTAGCATTACTAAGAGAGAAGACTTGTCAGCAATAGAGCAAAACAGGGTTTAAAAACCAAGCAAAAGCAGAGGGAGATCAAAGCATCATAAAGAGATTTTCACGCTAGTGTAAAGTTTTTGTAGGTCGTCGAAAAAGAAACGTCATAGTTAAACAAAGGGGCGGCTCCCCTATGTTAGAGTGTTGTTGACCAATAACGCTTGATACATAAAGGAGCACCCCATGAATAGTATACACCGTTTTGTCCATGATTTTGTCCATGAACTCACTAAACTTTCTTTGGCTGATGAAGGAATCTCTTCCTACACCGAGAAAGCAGAAGCCCTTTTTCAGACTCATTTTCTCGACTTGGTGGCTGATCAAATCTCAGAGATGGATGATTTCTTGGCTTCTCAGCCTGAGCTTCGTTCGCAGTGGCGAGTAGAGAAGGGGCCGGTGGAACGAACTTTGGAAACAAAGGCCGGAACACTTCAATACTCTCGTCGCTACTATCGCCATCGAGAGACGAAGCAGTACTGCTACCTTTTGGATAACGTTTTGCAAGTGAGCAAGTTTTCCCGAGTGGATGATGCTCTGATGGCTTCATTAGCCTCGAGTGCCTGCAGCCACTCCTATCAAGCGGCGGCGCTAGAGGAAGCGGGTGGACGCGTGTCTCGCACGACGGTGATGCACTCCGTACGCAGCGTTCAAGCGCCTGAACTTTCCTCTGTCGAGCCCCGTCGAGTCTGCACAGAGCTGCATCTTCAGGCCGATGAGGATCATGTGGCTCTGCAGCAGGGTAGGAAGAAGTCGGCTCAGGTGCGTTTGGTGGCGATTCATGAACGTAAGAAACAGGTAGGCAAAGATCGCCATGTTCTTCCCGAAAGAGAATTGATGAGCAGCGTTGGAGAGTCTCCGGAAGCGTTTTGGTGGAGGGTATTGGATCGCTTAGATGCACTCTATGCAATGGATGAGGTGGAGCGGATCTATCTTCATGGAGACGGCGCAAGTTGGATACGTAAGGGCCTGGAGATTTTACCAAGAAGCATCTTCATCTTGGACGGTTTTCATTTGGAGCGCGCGATCAGTGGGCTGTGCGGTGGTGACCCTTCGCTTAAAAGTCGTCTTCGCTCATGTCTTCATCCATGGGATGATCAGCGGCTTTGTGAGGAGGTGCAGATGCTCATCGACAGTAGCGTTTGTGACGAGAAAAAGGCGCAAAGAACCTTGGGGTATTTCCTCCGTCAACGAGAAGGAATCGAGAATCACTATGGTCTTGATCATGGAGGAAGCTGCGCAGAGGGACTGATTTCTCACGTGCTGAGTAAGCGGTTTTCTCGAGATCCGATGGGGTGGAGCACACAAAGTCTGAGAAACTTGAGTGCGTTACGAGTCTTTTTGCTCAATGGCGGAGTGGTCGATCATCGGCTTGTCAGAGAGGCGGAGGATTCGGTTAAAGAGTCAGAGGAGTGGGCAACCCATCTCCGAGTCCATCATAGAAGATGCCGAAAGGATGGGATGAAGGAGTGGAGCACGATGATTCCCGGCAGTGAGAACAGTGGAGGGGCGTTAGGCCACTGGATGAAGGGAATTCAGCGAGGAGGATTCATCCACTAAGAAAGGAATACAACCTCTACACAGGAAGAGCTGCCTTTTTTGACCTACAACAACTTGACACGGTCACTGTTCATCCGCGCGCTTTCCTTTCTTCTGCACCTGTGGTATGGTGAGAGTCTTACCTGTCCCCTTATGAGCATGGAATGCTC
>DUVM01000150.1 GCA_012841045.1 Tissierellia bacterium
AGCCTACTATTACTCAGTTTATTGTCTTATCCCTTTCGAGAAAAACTCTTCTGATTTTTTTACTCGGAACGATTCTAATTTTCACACTTCATTTGATACAAGATAATAGGCGACGCATGACTGTTGAGAAGCTACAAGGAATTAGTCCTACTTCCATGTTCATTATGCAAAGCAAGAGACATTTTCTTTTTCTAGTTCCTGCTGCCGCTATTGTATTTATTATTACATATTTATTGAAGATCGGATTCTATTTTTCTTTATTCTTAAGCGCGGCAAAGTACTATACTATACTCTTCATTTTGTTTATATGTCTCTTGGGAGTTATTCAATTGATTGTTCTCCTGTATTTTTATTCACTGCCCATGACTGACACACTTTCACGTGTGCGCGTTCTGTGGCGCACTGCTTTGCTCTTAGCCGGAAAGTCACTCTTGACGTTTGCTCTCCTGAGTTTGCTACTTCCGGCCATCGCAGAAGGGATCGTTTTATTCCGCTACAAAAATCTCTACCATCTCTATGCAAACATGTACAAAGATATCTATTTCCTTGAATATTCTTCATGGTTTCCGGAGGGAGAAGGGGATGCCCAACTTCTGTATCAGGAGCTCAGTAAACACCCAAACATTTTCTACTCATATGTAAGAAAAGAAGGGGATATCTGGTTATGGGAAATGAACCAAGAGTACTTAGAGTGGCTCGAACTCATGGATACAAAGGGAAAACAAGTGCGCTTCGATACAGATGATAAACTTGTTCTGGCACCGATTTCTATAAGAGAAGACCCGGAACTCAAAAAAATGATTTCCATTTATACAAGGCAAGGATTACATCCTAGCCTTATTGAACTTAAGGATAAACCCTTGATCCCTCTTGTTGATCTCAGGAAAAATCCTGAACAACTGCCAATGATGGCGATTGATCGATATGTAATTGAGCAGGGCTCTCCGCCTCTTGTTCGATCTATTTACTCACTTGATCCTCAGCGAGGTATGGAAGATAAGAAAGAATATCCACTTTCGCCTTCACCGCTGCCATATCCCGTCTACTGGCGCTCTTACGCCTCTCTGGCTCAAGAGAGGGAGGATATTGCTTTGTTCCATCTAAAAGAACAACTAAAGAAAATCGGTTTATTCGGACCCTTTGTCCTCGCCGTGCTTTTAGCCGTCTACCAATATCTTTTCGGGATGTATAAAGAGAGGATAAAAGTCGGTTTTCTTTTCGCAATCCCATCGTGGCGTTCAGTGAAACCTATGATTCTCGCCATAGTGTTTTTAGATGTGTTTGCGCTTGGATTAAGTGCCGTTCTTTTACCGGACTTATTCTTTCAAGTATGGAAGATGGCGGTGGCTCTACTGCTTTTGTTTGATCTACTGTGCATCATGGGCAGTTTGGCGCTTTTGAGAAGAAGAATACTTTTGGAATTAAAGGAGTCATCATGATTCGAGTAGAGGCTGTCGGAAAAGAGTTTAGCGGATTTCCTGTGTTGAGAGACGTTGACTTTGTATTAGATAAAGGGGATTTTCTCGGCATTATTGGACCTTCCGGTAGCGGCAAGACGACACTTCTCAATATTCTTGCCGGTTTTGAACGAGAGTATGAAGGAGAAGTTTATTATCAGGGAACACGCTTAAAATCATTGAGTCGGCACAAACAACTCAAGTTATATCGCTCAGACTATGCATACCTCTTTCAAAACTATGCACTAATGATGCATGAGAGTGTAGAAGAGAACCTGAGGATGGCAATGTATTATCGAAATGTTGCCTCTCCCAAGGATGAAATGATCAGCGCCCTTGAAGAAGTGTCCTTAAATAAATCCGTTCTGAAAAAACCCTGTCTTCTTCTTTCTGGCGGGGAACAGCAACGAGTCGCATTGGCGAGGCTACTGCTCAAGCCTTCACAGATCGTATTTGCTGATGAACCGACTGGGAATTTAGACCGTAAAAACGCCGATATGGTCTTTTCCATCTTGAAGAAGATGAAGGATAAAGGGAAAACCGTACTTGTTGTCACGCACGACCTGCAGAATCTGTCGTATTTTGACTATGTACTGGAACTACCCCTGCTACGTGAAAAAAATCAAAATAATTAAGTGGCTATTTGACAACTTCCCCTACAGTATCACTGCATAATAGGAGATTTGTTATTTGTTTTTCTAACGGAGTATCAGAATAAATGACTAAAAAAGTTGTTGAAAGATATTTTTGGCATCACAAATAACCTAAATTGCCTTAACTAGGACCTTATTAGATTCTCTCTTGGATTAGCGATGCCAACGCACAGTGTATGGTATAATTTACTTATGAAAATCCTTCTCATGGCCATTAATGCCAAATTTATTCATCGCAATCTGGCGCTTGATCAGTTGCTTGCGATTTGCCAAGAGAAAAACGTGTCAGTCAAGCTCCATGAAGCCAATATCTCACAGGGTGTCCGCGACATCCTGCTTTCGTGTGACTTTGAATCGTATGATGCGATATTTTTCTCCGTATATCTCTGGAATGAGTCGATGGTGCGGGAGCTGGCTGAGGATATGAAGAGAACGAAGCCATCCCTTATGCTGTTTGCCGGTGGTCCTCAGGCATATAGTCGCAAAGAAGACTTCTTACCCCTTTTTGATGGCGTCATTATGGGGGATGGAGAAGCTCCTTTTGTCTCCATTTTAGAAAATCCCTTTCAACCGAGTGCGTGGCAACATGTATCCACTGCAGAAATCGAGGCCCCCCTTTATTTTGAAAAAAATATTGACCGTTGGCCTTCGCCAAAAGTGATTGCTCACAATCAGATACTATATTATGAGAGTTCACGGGGATGTCCCTATCGTTGCTCATACTGTTTGAGTGCGGGAACTCCCTTAGTCTTGAGGGATTTATCGCGGGTGAGAGAGGACCTTGCCCGATTTATCGAGGCAGAAGTACGACTGGTCAAATTTGTTGATCGGAGTTTTAACGCTGATTTATCGCGCGCGCTGGAGATTCTGTCGATGATCAAGTCGATGGACCGGGGAAAAACGACATTTCATCTGGAACTGACGCCCGTGGGCCTCTCACAAGATCTTTTGGATTCCCTCAAGGAGGCGAGAAAGGGCTTGTTTCGCTATGAGATCGGAATCCAATCTGTCGATGATCATGTAAATCTTCAAGTAGAGCGCCCCTTTAAAAAGAGATTGTATTGGCCTGCTCTGGAGAAGTTCATGAGCGAAGCGCCGGGGGAAAAACATCTTGATCTCATTGTCGGGATTCCCGGCAGCAACTTAGAGAATATTAAAAGTAGTCTAAATGCGCTGGGTTCTTTATATCCAGAAGAACTGCAACTCGGGTTCTTAAAAGTCCTTCCCTCAACTCCACTAGGCGATCAAGCAGCGGCACTGGGCATTGTCTCAGGATCGCGCCCTCCTTATGAAGTCCTGTCGACACCGGACTTGTCTTTTCAGGAGATTAAGTTTTTAAAGAGGATAGAACAGAGAATGGATTTATTTAATCCTTCTGCCATTCCCTTTACTCTGCCACTTCTTTTACAGGAGTATTCGACCTTTGATCTTTTTAGCCGACTGGCTGAAGAGCTCCCTGACCTTCGCCGTGTGACATTTGCCCGTCGTCTCCAAGCGTTGGCATCGTGTTTTCCTTCTGAGTTGATCCGTGAATCGCTTGAAATTGACTATTTGAGAAAACGACGATCGCCTCGATCTCTGTTTTTTCCAGAGCGCTTCAAAGGGTATGAAAAGGGAAAAGCCATCTATGAAGGCTATTTTGACGGGAAGAACTTACTGAAAAAACCGATTACGATTCGGATAGATCATCAGACATCCCATGTGGATTTTTCTGCTGAAGGAGGATCATGAAACGCGTTTTTGTCTACAATAATCGAGTCAAGCAAAGCCTGGATGTCAAATCGAAAGTCATGGATATGCTCCGGAAGAATCGCTTCATTTTGACAAAGAAAAATCCGGAAGTCATTCTCGTCATCGGTGGTGACGGGACGATGCTCAGTGCCATTCGCTCGCTTGGTGAAATGGACATCCCTTTTCTTGGCGTCAATACCGGCAGTCTCGGCTTTCTACCGGGGCTTCTACCAAATGAGATCGACAAACTGCCCAAGCTCCTTTCAGAAGAGCAGTATTTTGTCGATTCTTTTCCACTTCTTGAAGTACTTTCTTTAACTGTCAAAGGAAAAGAGATCTTCAGTTATGCATTCAATGAGATGATCATCAAGCATTATAATCCACGCCTGATGGAGGCGCATATATACATCAATAATCGACCCTTTAACTATTTCACGGGAGATGGGCTCATTGTCTCCACGCCGATCGGGACGACGGGATATGCTATCTGGGCGGGAGGAGCTGCCATACACTCCGGATTGGATGTTTTTCAGATCACACCGCTTCAGCCAAACGACAACCGGATCAATCGCCCACTGAAAAACAGTCTC
>DUVM01000151.1 GCA_012841045.1 Tissierellia bacterium
TATCCTACGTAGGGGACGCGTCCTTCCACGCCCTCAGGAACCAGTTTCTTCGAGTCCGTCTGGAAATAACGGTCTTTGCTTCCCGCTTCCATCGCAGCAAGGGATCCCATTCCTCTATACGTCTTGAAGCTTCTTCCTTTATAGATGACGCGCTCACCGGGACTCTCATCCGTTCCGGCAAGAAGGGAGCCAAGCATGACCGTGTCCGCTCCTGCCGCTAAGGCTTTGACAATGTCTCCGGAGTACTTGATGCCACCGTCGGCGATGACGGGAACGCCTTTTTCTCTGGCGATCGCCACAACATCCATAATCGCCGTCAACTGGGGCACACCGACACCGGCAACCACTCTTGTGGTACAGATGCTTCCCGGACCAATACCGACCTTCAGCGCATCGGCTCCGGCTTCTATAAGAGCTTCTGCCGCATCGGCTGTGGCAATATTTCCTGCGACCACTTGCACATCGTAGTTTGCCTTGATCCACTTGAGGGCGTCTACCACGTTTTTTGAGAATCCGTGTGCGCTGTCAAGCACCAACACGTCGACCTGGCCCTTTACAAGGCGATCCACGCGCTCTTTCATGTCTGCGCCGATACCGACGGCTGCTCCTGCAAGTAGCCTTCCTGAGGCGTCAGTGGCACGCTGTGGGAAGAGCACCACTTTTTCAATGTCTTTAATGGTGATAAGACCTTTTAGTTTAAAGTGAGCATCCACCAGAGGCAGTTTTTCCACTTTTCTCGTGCGCAGGATTTTCTCCGCTTCTTCGAGAGAGGTGTCAGCCTTCCCCGTCAGCAGATTCTCTTTTGTCATCACCTCATCGATGCGTTTTGAAGGATCTCTCTCAAAGCGAATATCTCTGTTCGTGAGGATGCCTTTTAGAACCATGTTCTCATCGACAATCGGCACGCCTGAAATGCGATACCGGCTCATGAGTTCAAGAGCGTCTTCCACTAAATTGTCCGGATATAAATAAAACGGATCAGTGATGACCCCATGTTCGCTTCGTTTAACTCGATCGACCTCAATCGCCTGTTCGTCAATACTCATACTCTTATGAATAAAGCCAATGCCCCCTGCACGCGCCATAGCAACTGCCATCTGCGACTCTGTGACAGTATCCATTCCTGCGCTGATTAAGGGGACATTTAGTGAAATCTTTTTTGTCAATTTTGTTCCCAGCTCCGCCTGATCAGGCGTCACCGAAGACTCTTTTGGCAACAAAAGCACGTCATCGTAGGTAAGTCCTTCACGAATAGACATCGACCCTCCTTACATACATAAACTTTTTCTAACAGTAACAAATTAATGGCGTAAAGTAAAGCGTTTGAACTATATCCTGTACCTTTGGTCGCTTTAGGGTACAATAGTATTATCACGTGGTGGGAGGAGTGATTGAAAAAACTGTTTCCATCCGGCTGGCTCCGGATACTCTACTTATTAGTGGCCTTTACGATACAGCTGAGCGTGCTGGTATTTTTGCTCTCTTTCTTTCGAAGTAAGTTCGCTTACTTTCAAATGGCTTTTACGCTCTTGTCTTTAATCGTCGTCATCCACATTATTAAGGACGATACCAATCCTTCGTTTAAGATTCCCTGGATTGTGCTCAATCTAAGTCTTCCTTTATTAGGGGGACTCGCTTATTTATTTTATGGAAATGTCAGCTTTTTCTCCCGCGAAAAGAAATTTGTGGCAGAGTTAAAGCAAAGACATCGCGTCCTACTGCCGACCAGCTTCGATAATCTGGATGAATTATCCAAGATCGATCGACACGCTGCCAAGCAATCGAGATACCTTGCCGGTCATGCCCATGCCCCCCTCTATCGTGGCACCAGTGTCAAGTATCTCTCTATCGGAGAGGAGTTCTGGCACTCTCTCCTTGAAGACCTAAAAAGTGCTGAGAAGTTTATCTTCATGGAGTACTTCATCATCCGCCCCGGCAAGATGTGGAATGCCATCGAGGAGATCCTTGCCGAAAAAGTTGCCGCCGGCGTTGAGGTGCGACTGATGTACGACTACTTTGGCAGTCTTTTGACTCTACCCGCTGATTTTCGCGCTCGTATGACAAGTCTGGGCATCGACGTAGTCGCCTTCAACAGAAAAGCCATCTTTTTCGACGCGCGCTTCAATCATCGCGACCATCGAAAAATCACGGTCATTGACGGCAACATTGGATATACTGGCGGCATTAACCTCGCAGATGAATATATCAATGAGGAAAAACGCTTCGGGCATTGGAAAGACACGGCGGTGCGACTCGAAGGAGATGCCGTGCGCAGCCTCAGTTCCCAGTTCCTTGCTCTCTGGTCTTATGAGAGAACCACACCGGAAGAGCTCCTGCGCTTTTCCCCGAGTATCACCAAAGAGGACGATGGGTTCATTCAGCCGTTTGATGATGAGCCGATGGACGGGGAACGCGTTGGTGAAACAGCCTATAAGAATCTGATCAGTCGGGCAGTCGATTATGTCTATATCATGAGTCCATACCTGATCATCGACAACGACATCATCCGCACGATGACCGAGACGGCAAAAAGCGGCGTGGACGTGCGCATCTTAGTCCCGGGGATTCCCGACAAACCCTATGTAGGGATCCTCAATCGCTCGTACTACAAGACTCTTATTGAGGGCGGTGTACGCATTTTTGAATATACACCCGGATTCGTTCACGCAAAGCAATTTGTCAGCGATGATAAGATTGCTTTAGTGGGTACCATCAATCTAGACTATCGAAGTCTTGTCCATCACTTTGAAAATGGCGTGTGGATGTATGGAAGCTCTTCCGTCTTGCCGATTCGTGACGACTTCCTAAAGACGCTCGAAGTAAGTGAAGAAATTACACTTGAAAACATACGTCGCCGCGGGCTCGTCTACAATGTGTTGTTAAGTGTCCTCCGGCTGTTCGCCCCGTTAATGTAGAAAGGGATATATGGATCGTTCAATTTTTCGTTCGCTGATCATGCTGATCACGTATACCGTCCTTTTAGTGGTTATTTTGCTACGCATTGATGTCATCTTTGCAGGTCTTGGCATGTTGATTTCGGCACTCAAGCCCCTGTGGATTGGGTTTGCTATTGCTTTTGTCCTCAATCGCCCGACGAAGTTTCTTCATGAAAAGATCTCTGGCATTCTTCCCGAAAAAGCGAAGAAATGGGCCAGCGCACTCTCGATCCTGATCACATACTTCCTACTGATCGTCTTTTTTGTCGCGCTCGTAGCGATCGTTGTGCCGGAGCTGATTCGCAGTGTCGAACTGTTTGCTTCCAACCTGTCAACCTATGCGCAAAACCTACAGGCGCTTTACGGATGGCTAGAAACTCGCGTAGATCTCTCATTTCTTGGAAATATTGACTTTGAGAAGATGAATATGGGTCTGAGCGACATCATCAATAAGGCCCTGCAGACCGTCTCAGAAACACTGCCTCATATATTTGCCATTACGAGAACATTCTTCTCAGGTGCTCTGACTTTATTACTTGCTCTGATCTTTTCCATCTATATGCTTGCAGGCAGTGAAAGACTCAAGGCGCAGACCCGTCGTCTCACCACGGCGTATCTCCCTAAAAAAACCGCCCACACCGTTCTCGATGTGGCGCATCTTTCCAGTGAGACATTCGGTAACTTCGTCAGAGGGCAAGTCATTGAAGCCATCATCCTCGGCGTCCTATGCTTCATCGGCATGTTGATCTTCCGCTTTGAGTACGCTCCGCTCATCTCCACACTCATCGGCGTCTCAGCGCTGATACCGATTGCCGGTGCCTATATAGGAGGCGCCGCATCGTTTCTGCTTCTTGTCATGATCAACCCGCTCCGAGCACTCTGGTTTCTCGTCTTTCTCGTCGTCTTGCAGCAGCTCGAAAACAGCCTGATCTATCCTCGCGTCGTCGGTGAATCAGTGGGCCTTCCGGGCATTTGGGTTATGGCGGCTGTGACGGTAGGAGGAGGACTGTTCGGTTTTATCGGGATGCTGATCGGCGTGCCAGTCAGCGCAGTGCTATACTCCCTGCTTCGCGCGGACCTTCGGGAGAAAGCCACGGAGTGATCAACAGATACAACTGAGTGTCATCCGTTCCCTGCGCATCTTTTCATCTATTCATATACTTTGTGTTATCATCAGTGATGGAGGATTTTTTTATGTTCCGACATCTGTCGCCTTTTTTGAAGCGAAAAGCTCCACGGTACATTATGGGCATTGTTGTGCTCCTGATCGTGGACCTATTACAATTGATCGTCCCTCAGCTATTAAGAAGATATACGGATTCGCTTTCTATAAGCAATCCTGGACCAGAGCTGATCATCCCCACAGCGATCATCATCGGCGGACTGGCATTAAGTATCGCCGTGTTTCGCTTTCTTTGGCGTTACCTGATTATCTTTACTGGCATCGACTTTGAAAACTGGATTCGCGACAATCTCTACGATCATCTCTTGGGACTTCCCAGAAGCTATTATCACCGGACAAAGACCGGGGATTTGATGGCTCACGCCACCAACGACATCAACCAGATTCGCATGGCTTCTTCGGGCGGCATCATCATGGGGGTGGACGCCCTTTTTATGACCATCACAACGGTGGCGATCATGGCGACCACCATCGACCCCATGCTGACGTTTCTTGCGCTCATTCCCATGCCCATTATTGCGATCGGTGTTCGCATCGTCGGTCGCATCATTCACGGGAAATATATTCGGGTGCAAGGCGTCTTTTCCTCTCTGTCAGAAAAAGTGCAGGAGTCATTCAGCGGCATCCGCGTGATCAAGAGCTTTGCACAGGAAAAAGAAGACCTTGCCTCCTTTAACGAAATCAACGAAGAGAACTTTAAAGAAAACATGTCTCTTGCCAAGACGCAGAGCATGTTCTTCCCTGTGATCCGCTTCATCGGCTCGCTTTCAAGTATCCTGGGGATCGTCATCGGCACCCGTTACGTGCTGGACGGTCGGATCTCTCTAGGGAGCTTTGTCGCGTTCATCAACTACCTCGAGATGCTGGTGTGGCCAATGATGGCCATGGGCTTTTTGATCAATCGACTCCAGCAAGGTGCCGCCAGTGTCGATCGCATCAACAAAGTCTTTGACGAAGAGAGCGACCTCCATGATACGGAGGCGATCCCCACTCCGTCCGATTTAGGAGTCACTTTTAAGGATCTTTCCTTCTACTATCCGGGAGAGAAAAGACCGGCTCTACGAGATATCAACTTGCACATTCCCCAGGGGAGCTCGCTCGGTATCCTTGGTAAGACAGGCAGCGGCAAGACGACCCTTGTCAATCTCTTTTTACGCCTCTACAACATTGAGCCGGGCATGCTCTTCATCGGAGACAAAGACATCAACGAGCTCAGCATCAAACAGACTCGAGATATTTTTGGCATTGTGCCACAGGATAACTTCCTCTTCTCTACTACGATCGAAAAAAATATCGCGTTAAGTGATCGTGAAGTAAACGAAGAAAAAGTGCTGAGTGTGGCAAAAGAAGCCGCACTCCACGAGGAAGTCCTCGAGTTTCCCGATCAGTACAAAACCTATTTGGGCGAGCGAGGCGTCAACCTCTCCGGAGGTCAACGTCAGCGCACGTCGATCGCTCGACTCCTCTATAAAGCACCCCCTGTCCTCATCCTTGACGACGCACTCAGCGCCGTCGACACAAAGACAGAAGAAAGCATCCTCGAGCACTTTGATGAGAGACTCGATCATCACACGACGATTGCCATTAGCCATCGCATTTCCACACTTAAAAATATGGATCACATTATCTATATGGACGGTGGAAGGATTGTAGAAGAAGGTACCCACGAAGAGCTGCTTGCCCTTGGCGGAAGCTACGCAGAGATCTATGAGCGCCAGCTCCTAGA
>DUVM01000152.1 GCA_012841045.1 Tissierellia bacterium
CTGCTGCAAGGAGCTTTCGCAAAAAAGAAGTATCCCGCATAGTTATCACACGTCCTGCCATTGAAGCGGGTGAGAAACTCGGGTTTTTACCGGGAGACTTGCA
The DNA here is from genome assembly GCA_012841045.1 of Tissierellia bacterium. Classification (GTDB taxonomy): domain Bacteria; phylum Bacillota; class Clostridia; order Peptostreptococcales; family Acidaminobacteraceae; genus DUVM01. Next base: position 104 of record DUVM01000152.1, read on the forward strand.
AGAAAAGGTTGATCCTTATCTTCGACCTCTCTATGATGCACTCAGCGATATTTTTGGAACGGATGCATATTCACGTATGCGCGAAAGAGGCATTATTAAAGTAGCTCCCCTTGCTTATATGCGTGGGCGCACGCTGGATGAGGCGTTTATTATTCTCGATGAGGCGCAGAACACCACAAAAGATCAGATGAAGATGTTTTTGAGCCGCTTCGGATATGACTCAAAAGTCGTCGTCAACGGTGACATCACGCAGATTGATCTGCCTGCTGGTAGGCTGAGTGGCCTGATGCACGCTTGCGAGATCCTGCAAGGGGTTGAAGACATTGCGATCGTCAACTTTAAATTTGAGGATGTGGTGCGCCACAGCCTAGTTAAAAAGATCCTCGCTCGATATGAACAGGACCATAGCTGATGGACATTCTTGTCAGTTCCGATGTATCTGTAGATGAAGAAGATCTGTCTCTGGTTCAATCGGCCGTGCAGGCGGTTCTTGAGATAGAGTGTCTCACAGGAGAGGGAGAAGTATCTCTTCTCTTTGTAGACGATGAATCTATTAGAGAACTTAACCGTGAACACCGCGGTGTGGACGCCGTCACCGACGTCCTCAGTTTCCCGCAGTATGACACGATGGAAGACATTCAAAAGGCGAACTATCTTCTCCTTGGGGATGTCGTCATCAACTTGGCGCGCTGCAAAGAACAAGCGGCACTCTACGGACACTCTGTGCAAAGAGAAGTCGCTTACCTGACGATCCACAGCATGTACCATTTGCTGGGATATGACCATGAAAATCCCACGGATCAACACGCGATGAGGAAGAAAGAAGAAAGAGCTTTTGCTCTCATGATGGAGGAAAAATAGAAAGATGAAAAAAAGAACTTTTGTGATTGCCGTCGTTACTCTACTGATCCTCGCGCTGGCATTGACGGTGACGGCTTGTAAGAAAAAAGAAGAACCCGTTGTCGAGACTCCAGTCGAAACCACAGTAGAACCCAAGCCGGTCGAAGCGATTCCTGAAACGGTGGTCGTTGAGACGCCTCCGGAGCCTGAGGAAGCGTATCATCCGCTGATTTCCAAACGCTATCCATGGGCCATCATGATCAACAACCATGCCGATGCAAGGCCGCAGTCGGGGATGACGACAGCCTCGCTGATCTACGAAATCCTTGTAGAAGGTCGTATGACACGTCTTCTGATGATTACAGAAGATGAAGAAGCTCTGATCGGACCGATTCGATCCGCCCGTCCGGCATTTTTTGATCATGTCCTTGAATGGCAGGCATTTTACTCACATGTCGGAAACTATGAGTATGTCCAACAACATCCTTATGGCGATGAGATCAAAGACATGGACCAGTTCTATCATGCCGGTCGCGCCTATTACCGCGAGACGCATCGCGTAGCGCCGCATAATATGTATGCTCCGCTGGATCTGCTCTATGAAGCAGCAGAGGCCGAAGGGTATCAAATCGAATTGCCAGAAGAAGGTCTGCAGCACTTCAATCAGTATGATAAGTACCATGATTACGGAGAAGCCCCTGCGGCTCTGTCCATCTCTTTTTCGTACGACAACTACACAGGCATCGATTATCGCTGGAACGAAGAAAAACAGATGTATGAGAAGTTCATCAACGGCCGCGAAATGGTCGAAGAGTTCACCAATGAAGTGATCGAGATCGGAAACCTCATCATCCTTCGCCGTCCGCATTCCAAGATGCCTAACGGCGTCCATGAGAGAGTCGAATACCTCGGTAAAGGCGAAGCAATGTACTTTACGGGCGGTAAGATGTATGCCCTGACATGGGAAAAAGAAGATCACAAGACGCCGACCAAGTATTTTATCGACGGCAAAGAGCTGATCCTCAATCCCGGACTGACATTCATCAACGTCGTTCCAGATTCTTTGGAAGTGAAGATTGATGACTGATCAGGAATTAATGGACAAAGCTAGAGAAGCAAAAATGAACGCATACGCCCCCTACAGCGGATTTTCTGTAGGGGCTGCTGTGTTAGGAAAAAGCGGGGCGGTCTACACGGGATGCAATGTCGAGTCCGCCTCCTATGGAGCGACGAATTGTGCGGAGCGTGTTGCCCTGCAAAAGGCGATCAGCGAAGGAGAGAGGGAATTTCTCGCCATAGCGATTGCGGCGGACAAGGACGCGACGATGCCCTGCGGAATCTGTCGCCAGGTCATATCGGAGTTGGCTCCGAATGCAAAAATCCTTATAAAGAATGAAAATGGCTTCCAAGTGTTTACGGTGGAGGCATTATTGCCCTACGCCTTTGGATCAAAGGACTTGACATAATGCGTTCTGGATTTGTCGCCATCGTCGGCCGGGCCAATGTAGGAAAAAGCACTCTTCTCAACAGCCTGATGGGAGAAAAGATCTCCATCGTCTCGGAGAAAGCCCAGACCACGAGGCATCGCATCTTAGGTGTGCTCCATGAAGAAGAAGGACAGATTGTCCTCGTAGACACCCCGGGCATGCACAAGCCGAGAAATGAACTCGATCAATACATGGTCGATGTCATTGACGACTCGCTAGAAGGGGTGGATCTGCTTCTCTTTGTTGTGGATGCATCCCATGAGCCAGGCGGAGGAGACCGCTTCATGGCAGAGCGAATAGAGCACATGAAGCCAAAGATTCTCCTTTTGAATAAGATTGACTTGATTGACGCTGAGACCTTTGAGCGCCGATTACAACAGTATGCTCAGATCGGTTCGTTTGATGAGATCCTCGGCATCAGCGCCATCAACCCCGTCACGACGCTCGGATTGAAAGAGACGATCTTTACCTATCTGCCGGAAGGACCTCCTTATTTTCCGGAGCATATGCGGACGGATTTGGATGAGGACTTGATCATCTCAGAACAAGTGAGAGAAAAAGCCCTGATGTATCTCGACGAAGAGATCCCCCACGGCATTGCAGTCGTCGTAGAAGAAAAAGAAAATGTAGACGGCATTTTGCACATTTTGTGCTCGATCATTGTAGAGCGCGAAAGCCACAAGGGGATTGTCATCGGTAAAGGCGGAAGAAAGATCAAGGGAATTGGCAAAGAGGCCAGAGCAGAACTGGAGAGAATTTTTCAACAACAGGTTTATCTGGAGCTTTTTGTCAAAGTCAGAAAAAACTGGAGAAGTAGCGCTTCGCGCATCATGGAATACGGATACAGGAAATGAAATTCTATGAGGTGCAAGGCATGGTCTTGCGCCGGAAAAAAATCAATGCGAGAGACTGTTACCTCTCGATCTTGACAAGGGAGATGGGACGCATCGAAGTGTTCGCAGGAGGCGCAAATGTGCCGAGAAGTCCGTTGAACAAAGGGGCCAGTCCCTTTGTCTTCGGAAAGTTCTCGCTTTCCGGGCGAGGAAACTATCGATTGCAACACGTCGAAGTAATTGACGGGTTTTATTATCTTCGTGAAGATATGGAGCGATTTCTTGCTGCCTCTTTGGTGTCAAGGAGCTTGATGGCCATGCTTCCGGAAGGGGAAGCGAACCGCCCGCTTTACGAACTAAGCGTCAATACAGTAGCGGTCTTTCACAAATACCCCCAGCTGATTGTGCAGGCGACCGTCTACTTTCTATATGGAGCGGCGCGGGCTACGGGGATTGAACCCGCAGGACCTGAGTGTATGGCTTGTGGTCAAAGCGGGTATGTATTTGATGTCGGAGAAGGCGGGTTCTTGTGTGAAGATCACGCTCCCGCTGGGCAACGTCTCAGTGAAGAAGAACTGGAGATCTTTCGCCAACTATCGACTCTGGGACTCGTCGACTTTTTAAATGAAAAACATGCTCCGCAGCCATTGGCGCATGTACGGGCGCTCCTTGGAGAGTACTGGCATCGTCAATGGAATCTCGACATCAACAGTATACAAAAAGAACTCGATCAATTCCGTTAGGAGGAAAACCAACTATGATCATTACACTCGAAATGCTTGAAGAAGTGATGAAGCGCACGGGCGCAGACTTTGATCAGGCCAAAGCCGCTCTACAGGAAAATGAAGGAAGTGTCGAAGCCGCCGTGGCCTCGTTTCTAAAAGAAGACGAAGAGAAAAAGGGCTTTGAAAAAGCCGTCGACGACACGCTGCGCTACGTCAAAGACATGGCTGAAAAAGGACTGCTCAGTCGCCTGGTCATCACCAATAAAGACGAGACCATCCTCAACATCCCCTTAGGTGTCGGTGTATTCGGTCTTGTATTCGCCGGTTTCTTCACAGTAGCGGGACTGACCGCCGCATTTTTAGCCGACTATCAGGTAAAAGTGGTGACAAAAGACAACAAAGACATCAATCTCAATGCCTACATGGAAAAGGCGAAAGAGAAGGTTTCGAAGGTGGTCAAAGACCATACGGAAGAAGAATATGTCATTTTCTCTGAAGAAGAGGATCAAAACGAAGACAAACAAGAAAAGACAGTTCGAGAGGAGTAAACTCTGATGCTGACGATGGACAAATTGGTCGCACTATGCCGCAATCGAGGCATTATCTTTGCAGGAAGCGAACTGTACGGTGGACTTGCCAATACTTGGGACTACGGGCCCATCGGCGTAGAGCTGAAAAACAATATCAAGCGTCAATGGTGGCTGCGCTTCGTGCAGACACAGCCGCTAGTGGTGGGATTGGACTCATCGATCCTGCTCAATCCGCAGGTCTGGGAAGCTTCCGGTCATGTCGGAGGGTTTAGTGATCCTCTGATCGACTGCAGGCAGTGTAAGAATCGTTTTCGCGCCGACAATTTGATTGAGGATTTCTTTGCAAAAAAAGAGGTAGATAAAGATGTTGCAGGGCTTTCGGAAGAAGAACTTCGAGAGGTGATTGCCAGCGAGAATATTCCATGCCCAAGCTGCGGCGGACATGACTTCACCTCGATCAGAAAATTCAATCTGATGTTTCAGACGCACCAGGGTGTGACCGATGAGCGTTCCACCCCGATCTATCTGCGCCCGGAAACAGCACAGGGAATCTTCTTGAATTTTCGCGCCGTCTCGCGTTCTGCGCGCATGGCGCCTCCATTTGGCGTCGGTCAGATCGGCAAGAGTTTCCGAAACGAAATCACGCCGGGGAATTTTATTTTCCGCACGCGTGAATTTGAGCAGATGGAGCTTGAATTCTTCTGTCCTCCTGGGGAAGCGGATCACTGGTATGAATACTGGGTGAATGAGTGCAAGGACTTTGTCGACTCGCTCGGAGTCAAGAAAGAAAATCTGAGACTTCGTCCGCATTCACCTGAAGAGCTCTCGCACTACTCGGTAGCGACCAGTGACATCGAGTATCTGTTCCCGTTTGGCTGGGGAGAAATCTGGGGGATCGCCAATCGCACGGATTACGATCTCAAAGCGCATATGGAGCACTCAGGAAAAGACTTGA
>DUVM01000153.1 GCA_012841045.1 Tissierellia bacterium
GGGATATGGATAACTATGAACTGCTTGGAAAGGGCACACAACTGGGACATCTTCTCGAGTGCGGAGGTCAGGTCACCGGCGGATACTTCGCAGAACCCGGCAAGAAAGACGTGCCACATCCTGAACGCCTCGGATTTCCGATTGCAGAAGTCTCTGAAGACGGGTCATTCTTCCTCACCAAAGTAGAAGGCTCTGGCGGTCTTGTCACACCCCATACCTGTACAGAACAGCTGATCTACGAGATTCACGACCCTTCCGCTTATATTACCCCTGATGTCGTCGCTGACTTTTCAGGAACTACCTTTGAGCAGACCGGAAAAGACATCGTACAAGTCTCAGGGGCAACAGGACGCAAACGCCCTGACACACTAAAGGTTTCCATCGGATACCTAGACTGCTACATCGGTGAAGGATATATGTCCTACGGCGGCCATGGAGGTTTCGATCGCGCAAAGCTCGCCGCTGACATTGTTCAAAAAAGACTGAAGCTTAGAAGCGTTCCGATTGAAGAGATAAAGATTGATATCCTCGGATACAACAGTCTCTACTGGAATTCAGACAAACAAGAGACACCCGATGCCCCGGAGTATCGTCTGCGTGTCGCCGGAAGAACGAAAGACCGCGTCAGCGCCTCACGTATCGCAGAAGAAGTTGAAGCTCTTTACACGAACGGACCTGCCGGAGGATGCGGCGCCGTAAAAAGCATTCAAGAAATCGTCTCTGTCGCTTCCATACTCATTGACCGCCATGACGTTACACCGCGTGTCATCATGAAAGAGGTATAGAAATGAAACTCTGGGAAATTGCTCATTCAAGAACCGGTGACAAGGGAAATATCTCCAATCTCTCCTTGATCGCATATGATATCAAAGACTTTGAATTGATAAGGGAAAAAGTCACTCCGCAGGTCGTGAAAGAGTGGTTTAAAGACATTGTCAAAGGGGAGGTCGTTCGCTATGAATTACCCCAACTTGGCGCTCTCAACTTTGTCATGTACGACGCACTGGGGGGCGGTGTCACTCGCTCTCTATCACTTGATAAACACGGAAAAGGACTCAGTTCCTACTTGCTCGAAATCGACATCTAATCACACACAGAAGGCGTCAACCCCCTTGAGGGGAAGACGCCTTTTCTTTTACTGAATATCTCTAAATACTCTGAAAAATTATTTGCTGCGTTCAAGGAAGAGATGGCGATGGTCTCTGGTAGGCTCTTCCAAAATACTCAGAAGATATCGACCCATTCGGGTATCGCCCGCAAGTTCTCTCCACTCCTCGACTGCTTGATGTGTGTAAAGAGCGGAGTCTATCTTTTCTCCCCGATAATAGCAATTGTTCACGCGAATCGCCCATTCTCTCATGATGTCATACGTCTGTTTGTCTATGGCCTGCGTCTGCAAAGAGGCATCTATCCTGCGATGCGTGGTGCGCTGGAACAGCGCCCGTGACTCCTGTGTTATTTCTTCAGGGAGCGGCAGAGGTTTGGCGGTATACGTGATATTTCTGTTCTCATCGATCTCCACATATCCATACAGATGTGGGTAGATGCTCAGAGACCCTGTCGCTACATCGTAAAACCCGCCTTCTTCTGCAATGTGTTGAACATGGAGGTGGGCGCTGAGATTAAGATGAACATCTCCTTCTGCCAATTTCGCCACAATGCGCGGGGCATCCTGAATCGTGTAATCACCGTACATCACGGCATTGTGATCCATGAGAGACTGATGGGAAAAACTCACCACATGCACGCCCTTTTCTTTTGCGTTCTTCAGCTGCTCTTCCACCCACGTCACCGTGTTCTTGCAGAGCTTTCCTGGTTTGTCACGCGCGTTTGCATCTAGTGCAAGGAGCCAGACATCGTCTGCGAGCATAAAAGTAAACCCGCAGGAGGACTGGTCCAGCGAAAGCGATCCTGCGATTCCACAAGATGAGTAGATATTTTGAAATTCGCTACCCGTGATAGACTTGATTTCCTGCGCCACATCTCCGAAGTATTTGTATGTCCACGGATAATTGACGTCATGATTTCCCGGAATCGCATATACTTGAATGCCAGAAGAACAGAGCTCTTTGACGATCTCTGCCACCTCTTCGTGACTTTCTCTTTCTCCATTAAACGTAATGTCTCCGGCAAGAATCAATCCATCAGGTTTGACTCGACGCACTTCTTCCACCAGAGCTTGCAAAATCTGCGGCGTATACTGTAGGACTTTTCCATCGCCCAGCTCAACAACACGATCAAAAAGATCCCCTTCTTCATAAAGTCTAGGAGAAAGGTAATGAAGGTCTCCTACAATCATCAGACTCACCGGCACGCCGACTTCCGACTTAGGAACCGCTTGATGGACGTGACCTGATGAACACGACGAAATAAGCAAGAAGATTAGAAAGAACAACAGGATTTTTTTCATCATAGTCCCCCTTCATTCATTCTGCATGAGTGCAAATCGAACCATCGGGTGTCAGCTAATTATAACAGAAATTTGTTTCAGCGTCATTTTCTAGTAGGTCCCTGCAGTACCAGATCGGGGGCTTAGCGCTGTCCAGAGTACCCTTTGGAGTATAGGAGAAGACCCGCATGTCTCTTATACTAAAAGCATAGAAACGGGTGTGATGTTGACGAAGAAAATCACATCCATTTCGAACAAGATAGCTTGCACGACACTTGATAGTACGCAAAATAAACCCGACGAAGAAGGAGGTCCTCATGCACTTTACATATCCTACTGTTCCCATGACAGATGAACAATTGAAAGCTCTGCCCGAGTTTGGCTTTGACTCCCCCTTTAAAGTGGCGTCTCTACTTCTCTTGTCTCTATGTGCCTGGTCGCAGGACCGTGAAGCATGCTATCAAATGATTGATACGCTGAAAGGTCCGCAAAAAATGAGTCCGATGGATCGTCAATTTGTGCGAGACCGCATGATGGGCAAGGGAGACTATCTCGCCAGAGCCTACTTTGAAGGAGCCACCCCCGACAACAACTACACACCCAATGAACCGTATTCGATTGATGTCGAAGAGAACGCGTACACGTATAATGATCCCGGATACGCCAGGGTTCAGGTAAATACAACGGGAGCAGACAGCCCAAGATACATCACTCTCAGGCAAAAAGGAGAGGAGTGGTTTGTCTGGGAATTTGCAGGCATCCTCCCAGACATCAGAAAGCCAAAAGCAGAAGATCCCTGGGCGTGAGGCAAACATCAGAAAAAGACTCCTGTTTTTAGTAGGAGTCTTTCTTATCTCTTCAAAAAAGTAATCGTCAGTGTGTCTGCATCTACCCGGCATTGCATGCCCAAAGGCAGAGTCGACGTCGGAACACAGTGTCCGGCTTGAACATTGTCGATCACGGGCTTGTCATAATCTTTGAAAAAATCTGCGATCAATTCGTGTAGTCCATAGCTCTTATCGGCCTGATTTTCGCAGTTTTTAAAGTCACCGATCAGCACGGCGAGCGCATCGTCGAATTTCCCCGAGTATTTCAGTTGATGCAGCATCCGGTCGACCCGACTGATATTTTCATTTGTGTCTTCAACAAACAACACTTTGCTTTTAGTATCGATTTCATAGGGCGTGCCGATCATGGAGGTGACCAGCGCCAGATTGCCCCCTGTCAGACGCCCCTGTGCTTTTCCGGGTCGCACGCAGACAAAAGGGACACCGGGTGGATTTTCGAGCGTGTGTTCTTGGTCCATAAAGAGTACATCTTCAAAGGCTTTTCGGCTGAAGTCATCGTAGTCTTTAATCATGTTGGTGGCGACCATGGGACCATGGAAAGTCACCAGATCAGCTTCTTGTTGAAAGTAAATATGAAGATTGGTGACATCGCTGTATCCGACGAAGACCTTCGGATGGGCCCTTACCACATCGATATCAATATGAGGCAACACATGGCTACTTGTGCTGCCCCCGCCAATGCAAAAGACTCCCTTCACTTGAGGATCGGCAAACACTCTGTTGATATCCTCCGCTCTATCTTTTCCAGGTCCTGATTGATAACCATGGCGTGTCTTATACACACTGTCAGCGACCACAACCTGATAGCCCATATCTCTGAGAAATTGCTCGCTGAGATCGACCTTTTCGCGACTTGTCGGCGAGGAAGGGGCGACAAGAGCAACTGTATCCCCTTTTTTCAGTTTTTCTGGAAAGTTCATTGTATCTCCTTCATTTTTCAGACGCCATGCCATAGACACTTGTCAACGCAGCATATAAAAAGAACCGCAGGATATGCGGTTTGAAAACTGGTCGGAGTGACAGGACTTGAACCTGCGGCCTCACGGTCCCGAACCGTGCGCTCTACCAAACTGAGCTACACCCCGATATAAGCTTGCCGATTAACTATATCTCAATTTTCAACGGTTGTAAAGAAGTCACACACAAAAATCCTCTTGTTTCTCACTCTCGGGTTGATCTTCTTATTTTTTGATTCGTCGGCAGCAGTAGCAGTGTGATGGACAGCCCCAGTCCAATAAAGACCGGATCAAACGCAAGGGCAAAAAACATCTTGCAGACGAGATAAACCGTCAGGGGCAAGGTCGCAGCGAGCGCCATCCTCCCTGCAGTGTATTTTCCTCGAAAGAAAAGAGCGCCGATAACAGGAGCAAAGAGAACCATTCCTCGCAAGCCAAGAGAGAGAAAACCCCATGCAAGAATAGATGTCTGCCCGCTGAGGAGCGTCAAAACCCCTCCTAAAATTAAGCTAAGTAAAAGCATGAATCGATTGACAGCTAGGGTATTTCCCTCCTTTTCACTCCTTTTAAAATAGGAGAGATAGAGATCATGCGTCAGATTCGTACTAAGACCCAGCGCCATACCCGATCCCGTTCCTAATAGAGCAAAGAAAAGAAGAGCAATCGTCATGCCGGCGGGTACGGCAGGGAAATGCTCAAGCACAAATGTCGAAAACGCATGCCCTGGTGGCAGGTTCGGGTAAATACTCTTCATATACAGGCCAATCTGCGTGCTGAAAATCCCGACAGGAGGCAGAAGAATCGCACTGAAGTACAGCGCCTTTCTAGCGGTCTTATCGTCCTTTGCGCTGATGATCGATTGAAAGTACGCCTGTGTGGTGCCAAAACCAAGAACCGCCCCCAGTGCCGCACCGACATCGATTCCGATTCCACGGTGGAAAATCCCCATTCCCGCTTCTATCGCGTTTCTAAACAATCTGTCCGCGCCCGCTTGTCGAAAGATAATGATCGAGCTGATGATGAGAGCCACATAGAGAAAGACCGTTTTTAACATGCCGAGAATGCCGGCACCTCTGAGTCCGCCGAACAATACATACGCGCTCATCGAAAGAATGCATAAGATCACACTCCAGTAGACCGGAAGGTGAAAAAGGCTGCCAAGTAGAGCGGCAGCGGCAACCATCTGCGCAGCAATATTGATGAGCATTCCCAAGGCTGTCAGCGTAGTTGATAACACACCCAGCTTTTCGCCATACTCATGTTTGATAAGAGCCGGAACACTGATCCAGCCACTTTGACGAAACGGGATCCCTACTACGACCAAAAAAAGACAGCCTACCGCGCTTCCAATGGAAAACCACAGAGCGCTGAGCCCGTTAGTAAATGCCATCTGTGCCGTCCCTATCGTGGCGGCGCCGCCGATCATAGTGCCGAGAACAGCTCCGATCACAAGAAGCACAGAGGCCTGCTGTGATCCTCGTTGAAATGCACTCGCATCTTTCATGCCTTTTCCACTTCTCACACCCCAATATAACAAGAAGATCAATGTTCCTGCGGCGCTAAGAATGTGGATGATGCCCGGTTTCATGCCTGTTCGTTTCCTTTCTTTCCTTCCTCGATATTCTATCACAAAAAATATTTTTCTCGTCATGCTTGCTCTTTTCAAACGTCAAGAAAAACTGTTGAACAGATCTCTCAGGATTTTGACATTCTATAGAATCGACGGGTAAAATAATGAAAACAGAACTTCCGAGCGATTCTTAGCGGAGACATCATGACCTAGAAAAACTCCCGTCCCTTCCTACTACTTACTTCTCAGACCTTACTTAATAAAGGAGATAATCGTGAGATCCGTTTCTGTGCCCACTCCCGTCCTTCTGGCCATTGATTCCCTTGAATGGGCTTCTTATGAAGCCTATCTTGTAGGAGGCGGATTGCGCGACTCGCTTCTTGGCATGAAGGTAGAGGACTACGACCTGACCACCGATGCCACGCCGGACGAGATGAAACGCGTGTTTGCCGGCTACCGATTCTATGAGACAGGGATAGCCCATGGAACACTACAGGTAATTATCGAAGGCATGCCGTTAGAAATTACGACATACAGAAGTGACGGCATCTATATCGACCATCGTCATCCACAGGAAGTGCAATTTTCCAAGAGTCTTGAAGAGGATTTGGCCAGACGAGACTTCACGGTCAATGCCATGGCCTACCATCCGAAAAAAGGCTTGATCGACTTATATCAGGGCATGGAGGATCTGAAAAATAAGTGTCTTCGCTCTGTCGGGGATCCCGGGCAGCGCTTTCACGAAGACGCCCTTCGTATCCTGCGAGCACTTCGATTGGCAGCAAAGCTGGATTTCACGATTGAAGAAACGACGTCAGCTGCCCTCACCAAAGAGTGTCATCTGCTGGACCACATCGCCAATGAGCGAATCCTAAAAGAACTATTAGGCCTTCTAAGGGGAACGGCGGCGCAGCGCGTATTAAACGACTATATGTCCGTATTGGCCTGCGTGATACCGGAAATCGATGTCCAAGACGCCCCGCTTCTCGCCGAAGCGCTCAGCAGGATGGACAACGCCTCGTATCCACGACTGGCTGCGCTTTTTCACCGCATCCCGCAAGAGCTCCTGCGAAGTCTTACAAGGAGACTTCGGATCGATAAACGGACAGCGGCAAAAGTAGAGGCTGTACTCGAGGGATTCCACGAAACTCTTCCCACAACTCTACCCGATATTCGCCGATTTACCGGAAAATACCGCGAGGTTTTGTGGGACATCATTGATTTAAAAGAAGCGACAGGGGCGCCTGATCATCTCAGAGAATTCCGAGAAGAAGTACAGGGGATCCTCGAGCGACGAGAAGCGCTCTCTCTTGACGAATTGGCAGTCGACGGAGAAGATCTCCTACAAGAGGGTATCAGAAACGGTCCGGAGATCGGCGTCGTCCTCGACAAGCTACTGGATCTTGTCTATGAAGATCCCATGAAAAACACGAGATGGACACTTCTCGAACACGCTCGTAAAATAACAGAAAGCGGCTCCTAGAAGCCGCTTTTATCATCCATACGGATCGTTTATTTTAAGAACCAGTGATACAAGAGGACCAGCACCCCCAGCACGATGCGGTACCAGCCAAAGACTTTAAAGTCATGCTTCTTGATGTAGTTCATGAGAAAGCGAATCGCGACAAGTGAGACGCCAAACGCCACCACACAACCTACGAGAAGCACGGCGATTTCAAGACCTGTAAAAGCAAATCCGAACTTGAATAGCTTTAAAAGGCTCGCCCCGAACATGACAGGAATCGCCAGGAAAAAGGTAAACTCAGCAGCCACTTTTCGACTCGTGCCGATGGCTATGCCGCCCAAGATGGTGGCGCCACTTCGGCTCGTGCCAGGAAAGACAGCGGCGATCACCTGAAAAATACCGATGATGAGTGCGTCCTTGTATTTAAGGCGGCGAAGGTCCGTAATCCGAGGGGTAACCCCCTCATTTTGTTTTTCAATGTAGATGAACGCCACACCGAAAATAATTAGAGCTAGCGCAACCGTCCAGTAATTATAGAAGTATTTATCGATCACATCTTCAAAAAGAAGACCGATCACCACGGCAGGAATGGTGGCAAAGATAATCTTAAACCACAAAATAAATTTCTGATGAATTGGGCGAAAGGTCTTGGCTTCAAAAGGCCAAATATCCTTCCAGTACAACACCACGACCGCCAAGATCGCCCCAAATTGGACAACCACCCGAAACATCTCCATAAACGAAGCGCTCATTTTCATGGGAATGAGACTCTCGAAGATGATGAGGTGACCGGTAGAGCTGATGGGCAACCACTCCGTAATGCCTTCGACAATCCCGTAAAAGATTGCCTTGAGTATCTCTATCAAAGTGCCTCCTAGATGTTCATGACGACCAGGAACAGTTTTGCATCTTTTTCAGAGGCATTCCATACCTGATGTGATTCGCCGTCGCCGGTAAACATGATGTCACCTGCGTAAAGTGTATATTCTTCTCCCTCGTCGGTTACCTGCACTTCGCCTTCAAGAACATAGTAGATCTCCGAGTCAGATGTATGGTCATGCTCGCCGATGCCCGCGCCCGGAGGGATGGTGCTGATGGCACAAAGGCTCATCTTTTCACGCATATCTTCTTTCTCGAGCAAGCGGAGCATCGACACCGCTCCATCACCTCCGCGGAGGTTCTCGAGTACGACTTCCTTCATATCTTTACTTCTTCGGATCATTCCACACTCCTTTTCTCAGCAACTGAGCGACACTAAAAGCTGTCGATTCGAGATTCTTTGCCGCATGATTCATTGCTTCTTCTATAGTACACGCTCCCGGCACAATCGAAAAGAGCGCATCAAATCCTTCTTCAAAAAACATCTCCATGTCTCCCTCATAGTTGCCGGTAAACGCGATGACTGTCTTACCCGCCTGTCGAGCTCTACGGGCAATCGCAACGGGCGCCTTTCCCGCTAAACTCTGGGCGTCCATCTTTCCTTCCCCCGTGATGACGATATCCGCCTCTTGAATATACGTTTCAAGAGCGCTCTGGTCAAAGAGCACCTCCATCCCGGCTAGGAGCGTAGCCCCAAGCAGTCCATGCGCGCTGGCACCAAAACCGCCTGCTGCTCCACCTCCCGGAAGTGTCCGGCTTTCCGAAGGCAAAAAACTGCTAAAGTGCTGCAAGCCTTTTTCTAGGAGAATCACTTCCTCAGGTGTTGCCCCCTTTTGAGGTGAAAAGACTCTGGCTGCTCCCCTCTCACCTAGAAGTGGATTGTCGATATCGCACAGCGCCACTAGCCTACAAGAAGAGAGTCCGGAGTGCAATCCTTCGAGTTCGACAGACGCAATTTCCCCAAGCGTTCCCCCCGTCGGCACAAAATCCGATCCGTCTTTTCGACAAAAACGCACCCCCAATGCAGCGGCAGCACCGGCGCCACCGTCAGTTGTTGCCGAGCCCCCAAGACCAAGAAGAATGGTTTTGGCTCCCTGCTCCAGCGCGTGGCGAATCAATTCACCCACTCCATACGTCGACGCTTCTAGCGGAGCTTTTTCCTTCATCAGCGGAAGGCCTGCACTGGCCGCCATCTCGACGATGGCAACATCTCCCGGCGCCCGACCATAAAAAGACAGCAGCTCCTCTCCGAGCGGTCCCTGCGTCGTGACCTCCACCCTCTCTCCTCCCAGAGCGGCAAGAAACGCCTCCACCGTCCCTTCTCCTCCGTCGGCGATCGGGACCGAGCGGCACACCGCCTCAGGAAATACCTTAGAGAAGACACACTCAAGTGACCGAGCTACTTCAAGCGATGACAGAGATCCTTTAAAAGAGTCAGGAGCGATCAGAATGTTCATGCTAATTCCTCCAAAACATCCAATAATTCTAAGGGGTGATGCAACATCCGATCAAAAACATGTTTTCCTCCATAGCCCCAATCTACCCAGATCCCACACACACCGGCGTTTTTCGCTGCCTTCATGTCTCCGAGCGTGTCGCCAAGGTAGAGCACTTCATCGGGCTTGACTAAAAGGTCTTCCATCACCTGTTGAATCATCGTTGGATCGGGTTTTGGAGGAAGCGGAATCGTACCGAGGCATCTCTCAAAGATCCCATCGAAAAAATAATCGCAGATTGGCTCGACAAGAGAATGCGGTTTGTTGGAAATGACAGCCTGGCGGATGCCCCGCTGATTGATGGCTTCGAGCATGTCATACACGCCTTCAAAAGGCTTCGTCTTCACCCAGAGGCGCTTCGAATACTCCTCATTGTACATATCATAAAGGGTGGACGGCTCCATCCCTTCCGGTATGCGGTGGATGGAATCCAAGAGAAGTTCTCGCGAGCCGATCTCCAAAAGAGCCCGAAACTGCTCTATTGTTGTCGGCTCCTGACCAAGACGCTCCAAGAACAAGTTCAAAGAATCACCGAGGTCTTCGATGCTGTCCAGCAGCGTGCCGTCCAAATCATATAAAATCGCTTTGATCATATCTCCTCCAACGATAATCATAGCAAAAAAAGCAAAAAAAAGAAGGCCCGAAGGCCTCTACTTTGTTATTCGATTTCTATGCTTCTCTTGAGCTGAACGGCTTTTTTGGGTACGCTGATGCTCAAAATCCCACTGTCAAGTTTGGCAGAAATCTTTTCATCATCGACTTCACCGAGATACAGGCGGCGAGCCATCGACTGCACTCTTCTCTCACGGTGAATGTAATTGGGCTGTTCCTCTGTTTCTTCTTCCTCTTTCTTGACAGAAATCGTAAGGACACCCTTCATAAGAGACAGATCAATATCTTCTTTGGCAAATCCGGGAACTTCAGCCTCTACGAGGTAGTGATCTTCCTGATCTTTGACATCTACTTTAAAGCTGTTGCGTGCGACGCTGCGAAAAGCATTGCTGCTGTCACCGAAGAAACCATCGACGACATTGTAAAAGTTCCAAGGATTGCGAGTAGAAAGTGTGTATTTGCTCATAATTGATTCTCCTTTTGTTCTTGTTATCACTCTCTATCTTCGAGTGCTAACAACATTATACCCCGCTTATTCAAATTGTCAACACAAAAGATGAAATCCCTTTTATGAATTCCTACCTGAAAAGCGGGTATCATGTTGACATATCAGAATCATCTATACCTTTAGGAGGATCTTATATGAAGAAAATTGCTGTACTTGTCGGTAGCCAGCGAAAGAAGTCGTATTCTAAAGCCCTTGCCAATAATCTCGTTTCGTTGGCTCCGGAATCATTGCGTCTTGAGATTGTACCCATCGATCAGCTGCCCTTCTTTAATCAAGATTGGGAAAGTGATCTGCCTACGCCAAAAGAAGTGGAAGAATTTCGCCAGGCAATCGGTGAGGCAGATGGATTTATTTTTGTCACCCCAGAATACAATCGAAGCGTTCCGGCGCTCATTAAGAACGCTGTCGATGTCGCTTCGAGACCTCCAGGACAGAACAAATGGGGTGGTAAGCCCGGCTTAATCATCAGCAACTCGCCCGGTTCGATCAGCGGTTTTGGCGCTTATCAAATCCTGCGTCAGAGCGTGGGCATGTTGGGCGTTCGTCTGATGTCGTTTCCTGAACTTTTTATCGGGGGAGTGGATAAGCTTTTTGATGATGAAGGGAAGATCAGCAATGAATCGACCAGAGAATTTCTTGCAGATTCTCTCAAGAAATTTGAAAACTGGGTCAACAAACACGTGAAGTAATGACACAAAAAGCTGTTGCTACTCTATTTGATAGAGGGCAGCAGCTTCTTTTTTCTTTATGACGGATATATTCGTCCGCTATTCGCCTGATTCTGCCTGTAACCGCTCTCTGAGAAAATCCCCCGTGCCGGGTTTCCAGGATAGCTCATCAAACTCACGGATCAAATCTGCTTTTGACAGGGAATGACTTCCTGTCTTTTTTATGATCAGCTGGAGGAGTTTGTCAAAGGCGTCCGCTCCCAGGAACTCTCTGGTCTCGCTAAAAAGGGTCTTCTCCTTCATACCCAGAGCGGCAAACTGCGACGTACTGAGGACCCGCTTGAGCGTTTCGCTGACCAGGTACTCCTTCATCTGAGTCTCCAAAAACCCTTTTTCTTCCTCAGGGCTTTGAAGAACCCATGGGACATCAAAGAATCGCTCCAAGAGAAGAGGAAGCGACTCCATCTCTGTAAAGGCGCGTTTCTCAACGAACACCCCTCCGAGAGTATGAGATCCACTCATCGTATCAGGAACGGCGGCAATATCCGTACGCACCGAGCCGACGCCGCCCATTCTCTCTGAGACAAGATCTGCCCCTTCTTCAAGCGCTCTCAGTGCGATCACGGCCGTCGTGTCTTCTAAGAGGAGCACTTTGCCGGAGAGGAAAGGGATCTCAAAATATCTTGCCAGCGCAAGATGCCACTCCCCTTCTCCTGCAAACCGGTAGCGTTTGAGACCGTCTTCTCTTGAAAGAGACTCTCTTTTCAGCGAAGACAAGGCGCTGTAGGACTGTGGGAGAAGAAGAACAATTTCCTGTTCACCTCTTGTCTGTATCCCCGGAAGGAGCGGTGAGGAAGTGTCCATGAATAGAAAATCCCTCTCCCCGGCTTTGCCTTCGAGCGAGGCGCTGTATTCAAGCGTATACTCTCTGGCTTTTTGAAGGGAGTAGATTCGTTTTGAGCCTTCCTTTCTCCCCGTTTCTAGGATCACCGTCTCTTCATCAGCGGTCAGTTTTTCCAGGCGTATCGCTTCATCAATGACCAGCGTATCACTGAGCATCTCCCATCCGCGCCAAGTGATCCTTCCGCGCAATGTCGATAACGCCGGATGAATATGAATGGTATAGAGCAATTATCCCTCCACTCGCACGAGGCCATCTTCAAGAACCTCGACTCGCATACCGTCTTTAATGTAGGTAAGAAACTCTTCTCCAAGACTGTCCACGGCAGGTAGCGACGAATCTGTCCAGACATCTGAGAGGATGGCACCGGCTGCCGCTAACGAGTCAATCGGCTCGCTAAA
>DUVM01000154.1 GCA_012841045.1 Tissierellia bacterium
CATCATTGTTGACTCACGCTCTCCTAACCGCTATCTCGGCTTAGAAGAGCCACTCTACCGGGTAGCTGGCCATATTCCGTCGGCGAAAAACTACTACGCTGGCGATGTCCTGCACAATTGCGCCCTAAAAGATAGTGATTTTTTAAAGGAACACTTTAAGGGACTGCTGGAGGCGGATGAGATCATCCTGTCATGCGGCTCAGGAGTTTCGGCCTGCGTCAATTCACTCGCCTTAAGACAGCTCGGTGTAGATCATAAAATCTATGTCGGCAGCTACTCCGACTGGTTGAGTTATCCCGAGAATGAAGTCAAACAAGGCCAGGAATAAGACTGTTTTATCCGGTTCAACCGGGTTTTTTTCTGCTGCTAATCAGGCTTAAGACTAAGCCAATTCTGAGCGAAGGCTTGAATCATCTTGGGTTTCTCGCCGGAACTAAGCTATGAAATTACAGTCGTTCTGATTTATACCAACGTGAAACCCTATTATCGAATCGACTCCGGCTGCCTACAAAGCGCATTGACCTAGAGCGGCTAGGTCGGGGAAGTCGAAGATGTAAAAAACTGTCCCGGTCAACCCGGGACAGCTCACATTGAAAATAGTGCCGTCGCTGCCGTTGTATTACGTCGTGACGAAGCGACCTCCATTAACATGAATGGTCTGACCGGTGATATAGCTTGAAGCCCTCTCCCATGCCAAGAATATAAAGCTCTCGCTCAATTCCACCGGTTGTCCTGCCCGCTGCATCAAAGTGTCTTGCCCAAATGAGGCGACATGGTCTTCCTCAAAGGTCGAGGGGATTAGCGGCGTCCAAATGGGACCGGGCGCAACCGCATTGACACGGATCTTTCTGTGGGCTAGATTCTCCGCCAGTGATCGGGTAAAGGAGGTGATTGCCCCCTTGGTGGCCGAATAGTCAAGAAGTCCGGCGCTACCCTGATAGGCAGTGATAGAAGATACATTGATGATGCTGGCACCTTCTTCTAAATGTTCAAGCGCCGCCTGAACCATGTAGAACATGCCAAAGATATTCGTCTGAAATGTCTTTTCCATTTGAGCCGGTGTGATGTCGCCGATATGCTCCTGAGGATGCTGTTCCCCGGCATTGTTGACTAGGATATCGAGCCGACCGTAGTTCTTGAGCGTCTGATCGACGGCCTGCTTGCAAAAAGCTTTGTCCCCTACATCGCCTGCCACTGCAGTGATATCGCCACCTAGCGACTGGATATAGGCTACTGTATCCTTGGCATCCTGCGTTTCGTCTAGATAGGTGATGAGCACTTTGGCCCCTTCTTTGGCAAAGGCGACAGCCACTGCTCGACCGATGCCGCTGTCACCTCCAGTAATCAAGGCCACCTTGCCCCGTAGCCGGTTGGCTCCGGGAAAGTCATCATCAAATACCGGTTCTGTTGTCATGCTGACTTCTTTTCCCGGTCGGGTTGAAAGTTGCTCAGGTCCAATATCTTCAGAACGTTGTTCAATTCGTTCCACTTGATCTGATCGTAAATTGTTTTGTTTCATCTCAAATACCCCCGATGCCTGTTATTCATCATCGTCTGGTTCGGGTGGAACTTTATATCCGGCTTGTCGGGCTTGGGAGATAGCAATGGCAATCGCCTGATCCCGATCTGTCACGGTTTCGCCGGAACTTGACTTCAGTTTGCCGGCTTTAAATTCTTTCATTGTCTTATTGATTGATTCTTTCGCCTTTTCGGAGTATTTACTGTCGCTTTTCTTTTTGGTCTTTTTGTCAGCCATTTTACCTCCTTTTAGGCATGCTGTATTAATTTAACTACCCGGCATCGGTCCCTTGAAGCAAAAAAGACTTGCCCTATTTGCCGTTTAGCGATTGCTGCACCGCTTTTACGGATATTGAATAAAACACATGATAAGACAAGGAGAGTAATCCATGTTATTTGCCATTGACCTTCAAAATGACTATCTTGATCCGGCCGGAAAGTTCTATTTTCCACAGGTCGAAGAGATCAAGCAGGCCATGCGAGAGCGCTTAGAACAGGCTTGCGCCAAAGGCGAACTGATCGCCTACACGAAAAATATTTATCCCGAAGATGAGTATGCCGAGCGCAGCGCCAGTGAGATCGCCTGGGCCGAAGAAATTCATGAGGACTTCAAGCCCTTGCTGGCTACCAGTCAAAAATTCGAAAAGATTCACTACGGAATAGCACCGGAGGGCGCTCTAAAGTTCCGCGATGAATTTGCCGATCGCAAAAAGGATTTTGAGTTTATTGAGTTTATCGGCGTTGAGACAAATGTCTGTGTGCTATCAAACATCAGCATAGTGCAGAACATCTTCCCCGAATCGGGTCTTATGATCTCGCCTCGACGAACAGCTGCCAGTGATGACACCTTATACAAGCAAGCCCTAGCGATAATGCGTGGCTTAAAAGTAAAAGTGTTAGATGAAGACTGATTCTATTTCATTGAAGCGCAAGCCGTTTGAGTAGCTCCGACCTGTCGTCTACAAGCATGTCTATGTGTGGTAAATCATTCAACTTCGGATTAACAGACTCTCCCGTCGAAGATACTCTCTGTGCAGCTGTTTTTTACGATTTTTACGACTTTTATCAATGTCTAATCAATCGTTTCATGTAGGTCTCAGCTATCTTGTCTGGCGTAATGTCGATCTATTGTTTTTTGTTTTTCTTTAGTGTCGATTATGAGTATATTCATCGCATTTTCTTTCATGTCATCAACTTTTAACCTAAATCCTTTTATGTAAAAGCAAATAGTGATAAAATAGAAACAAATATAACAAAAATTTCTCTCATTCATTTCAAAGAAGCCTGCTTACCAAAGGAGAGAACCTTGTTTACCCAACAGCAGTCTTTTGCCCATTCATTCAATAAGCTGTTTTTTCGCAAGCTCGATCCATCGCAGGTCGGTATACGGCCAGGGCGTTTTCGATATATGTTGATTTTCTCACTAGCGCCTCTGTTTGCGAATTTGCAGAACCTTTTCCTTGACCAATCGCTACCAGTGTTCGGTCTTGATTCCATGACCTGGATGGGGGTTAGTTATTGTGTCGGTGCAGGTATACTATTTGCGTTGATTTCACCCAAAAAGATTGTCTTTTTCAGCAGACTCTATGCTGTCGTCTCTTTTGTCTTTTTCTTATTCTGGTATTTTTTGGGCTCAAGTCCTGTGGGAGTCTTATTTGCCGTCTTGTTTTCAATATTCTTTGGCGGATGCGCAGCCCTTGCAGCACTTTTTTTACATATGCTCTCAGGCGCTCTGAAAGATTTCTAGGTGCTTCTTTGACAGTGCTTACCTCCGTGTCTTCTCAACTAATATACGGTGTGTTTCCCTCTCTGCAAAAACTTGGCCCACTATACATTTTGGTGTTGGTCCTTGTGACCCTGATATGTGTATTTCAATATAGGGACGAAGATCTAGTGTTTCCAGATGTCTCAGATCACTCCACTTCGCAAAAGGCTTCTCCTGTTGCCCTTATGTTATTCTTCTTCTTTGCACATAAAGCCATTGAGATCTTTTATACATATACACAGCATGCCTCTAGTCTCGCTTCGCTGCGAATGAACGGAATCTTTGGAATCGCCGTTTTCTCCATGGCGCTCTTTCTTTTCTTCCATTCAAGATATAGCCTGTGGCATATGTGCAATCTTTTCTTCCTAGGTATGTTGTTTGCCAACCTACTCCCGCTTATTTTTCAAACAGACACCGCCCGAACCATCTCTCAAGCGTTCCATGGCTTTGAGCTCATCGGGTTTGTCGCTTCCTATACCATGCTGGGCGATGTCATGAGTAAACATGCAGATTTCAAACGGTTTAGAAAAGTCGTCATTATTGCGCTCAATGCATCGATATTGATCTACCTTATTCCCGGTTTTGAGGCGAGCCTATTTCCCGAGGCGACGATCTATTTATCCCTTGCCATCTGCCTATTTCTTTTTCTTGTGTTCATCTTGCTGACGCCGGCTTACGCTAATTTCTTTGCCGTTTTGAGAAGTAGCTTTCAAACGGAGACGCCGACGGGCGTTGGCGCAGAGATGCAAGAGGTGAACAACGATGCCTGCTCCTTCGCACAGCAGCAGTTCCAGTCTCTTATGTCAAGCAGACATCTGACAAGTAGAGAGACGCAAGTTGTCACCTATCTTCTGCAGGGATATTTGTACAAACAGTGTGCTACCGCTCTGGGCATTTCAGTAGAAACGGTCAAATTCCATGCTCGTAATGCCTATAAAAAACTGGGGGTTTCCGGACGAAGCGAGTTGTTTTCATTCTTCTTTGAGGAGTAGCATTTTTTGAGTATCTATAGTTTGCCAGTTCTTTTTTTATTTTGAAATCTACGGCGCCTCATTGTGATATAATGACTTCATAAAAACGGAGGAAAGGCTACGTGACACATTCTATGCGCATCAGAAAGTAATTGGCAATAAGAATCAGTTTCATTCATAAGAGTGGGCATCAATTTCTGTGTCTTCTTTCGATTAGCGTATAATATAGCCACCGTCTGTTATCCTCCGGACTTCAGATAGTCTGCTATTTTGTTATTCGTCAGGCAGGTTGAGTTCATCTTGTGACATGACCTGCATTTTTATTGCCTTTTTAGAGCAATCAAAAAATGCAGGAGGATGTGACACCATGTCTAGACACCCTAATTCATATCTAAAGAGAGATCTATCTCTTTCTCAGAACTTTCTGACCAGCCAGAAAATATTAAAGCGAATCGTTCGCTTGAGTACAATTACAAATCAAGACACAGTGCTTGAGATTGGAACCGGGAAAGGCCATTTGACTCGGGTGCTGAGTCATCAATGTAAGCATCTCCTCTCGATAGAGCTGGATCAAAAGCTGTATGCTTATGCCAAACAAAAGCTGTCTGATATCCCCAATCTATCTTTAATCCACGGGGATTTCTTGACGTACTCATTGCCTTCAAGCGGTGATTATAAAGTCTTTGCCAACATCCCCTATTTCATCACCACCGATATCATTCGAAAGCTAACGGAAGCAGACAATCCCCCGAGTTCTGCCTGGTTGGTTGTTGAAAAAAGAGCGGCCAAACGCTTTATGGGTCAGCCCAAAGAGTCGCTGCGCTCGGTCCTGTTAAAGACCAATTGGCAGCTTGACATCGTCTATTACTTTCAGCGGGAAGACTTTCATCCCAAACCATCGGTAGACTCTGTTTTGCTTCAGCTGACAAAAAAGGACTATCCCGATGTTGACGCTAAAGACTATGCCGATTTTGCTTATTTTATGAAGCATTCCCTTCACTATGGTTTGTTCAGTAAGAAAAGTCTGCTGAGCAAAAAGCAAATATCAACTGCCCTTCGGCTAACCAAGTTGCCGCCCATTCCTCGAAGCGGGCTGGTGCTCTACATTCAGTGGCTATGCTTGTTTCGGTGTTATCAACAATTCGGTTCAAAAAGCAACGGAAGAAAATAAAACCGTAGCCGTCTACTCCTCGTCAGAGGATCGATGCAGCCTAAAGATGACAGATAAAACGGCCATCAATCCCCCGACCATCAAACCCACCCAGTGGATGTCGAAGCGGGCTAAAGCCGCGCCATAAAGCAGTGCGCCAAATGGTAATCCGCCTTTACTGATCAATCCGACGATAGAAAAAACTCGCGACAAGTAATTCTCCGGCGTTTGTTCTTGAATAAACGTCTGTAAAGGGACATTGATAAACGTGACAGCAGCACTTATTAGACCGGCTGCGACAGCCAGGTAGAACAGATAAGCAAGCGAGCCGGCTTCAAAGCGATTGAATACACTTGGGACAGTTAACCCGGAAAATGCCAGATAAGCCAATAGTAACAATGTGATGCCGTAAGAGAGCGCCCGGCGCTGATGGGATTGAAAAAAAGTCCCAACCAAGATGCTGCCGAAGAGAGCTCCCAGCATAATCACAATCTGTACCCAGCCATACTTTTGATCGCTATAACTCAACTGCGTTCGAAAAAACAGCGGCAACAGCACTTGAAACAGCGGCATGACCAAACCATAGATAGCCAATAAGAACAGACACAGTTTCCGAATGGCTTTATTAGACAAGACAAACGAAGCGCCATCAGACAAGGCCTTTTTAAAACTGGTATGATCTCGAGATCTCTCATGTCGGTAACGAATCAACATCTCGCTGATGCCAGAGAGAAGAAATGACAATCCATTCATGACAAAGAGGATGGAAATCCCGAAAGAAGCATATAATGATGTCCCGATGACCGGACCCATCAATCCTGATAAGGTGCGCATGGCCGCCACTGCCGAATTTGCCCTCGGCAGATTTTCTCGACTCACTAATTTTGGCAAGATTCCTTTGGTGGCAGGATCAAATAGTCCGTTGAGCAAAGAGACCGCCATTTGGACCAGCATCAGTCCACTTAAGCGGAGACTGCCCTGATAAGAGGCTGCCGCCAACGCCAAAATGAGGATCCCGCTGATCAGATCGGTTAAAACCATGATTCGCTTGCGATTGCACCGATCACCTAATACCCCGGCCAAAGGGTAGATCAGTAGCGCAGGAGCCAAAGCTAGAAAAGAAAACAACCCAATGGTGGCACCATCGCCCCCTTGATCAAGGATGTAAAGCGGCACGACAATCAACTGGATGCGTGAGCCGGTGTCAGATACCATGCGACCCCACAACAAGAGCAGAAAATTGATATTCCAGCGACTGTTCGAGTGATTGTTCTTTTCTTTTCCCTCTGAATCAGAGGATTTCAACATATCCCTCGTCGCCATTGATCCGGATAAGATCACCGTCTTTAATTCGCTGAGTAGCGCCCACCACTCCGACGACAGCCGGCAAACCATACTCACGCGTGATGACAGCCCCATGGGTCATCATACCGCCGATTTCTGTTACCAGACCTGCTAAAGATACAAACACCGGCGTCCAGCTGGGATCTGTAAAGGATGTCACTAAAATATCCCCTGGTGCAATGACGGCATCTTCAATCGACTTGATCACCCGTGCTCGCCCTTCAACCATTCCGCTAGAAACGCCTAGACCGGCTAAAGCCCCGGTTGGTATTTGTCTTGCATAGTCTATCTCCGGCACCTCCCCATCTGAGAAAATCACTCGGGGTGGCGTCAGATGGGCATATCCGCTATAGGCTGCCTTTCTTTCTTCAATCAGTGATTGATTTCGCTGTTGTGTTGCCATCATATGGCGCAGTTCTTCAAATGTCAGATAGTAGATATCTTCCGCTTGATCCAAAACGCCCTGTTTGACCAACTCTTTGGCTTCTCGCATCAACGCCTGTTTATACACATCGTATCGGCAGATCCAAAAGTATTTCGGGTATTCACGGGTACCGAGATAATGGCGAAAGAAGGTAATATTCTTTTCCAGCTTCTTGGCTTTCTTTCTCCCTAGCTTCTGCTTAGCCTGATATAAAATGTCTTCAATGATTTTTTGCGTCTCACTGACTCCCTGCTGAAATGTGGCCTGAGCATGGCCGACCGGCAGAGATCGGATATTGCTTAAAATGGTAGGGATTAACTCCGCAGGGTTTTCTCTAAATCTGGTTTTGGTGATATCGATTTCTCCGGTTGCGCGCATTCCATATCGCTGCAAAAAATCTTCCAACGCTTGAGCCACAACCTCTCCGCCGGGAACACCTTTCAGTCCAAAAAAAGTAAATTCTGCACCGGATTCTTCTAGGTATGACTGCACCTCTGGATAGTCACGAATCAAATCGGAGACTTCACTCAAGGCCAGCCCCATCTCAGAGGATACATTATGCTCCACTGATTTCGATAAACGATTGCTCAGATTGCTTTCGCCCGTCAATTGTTTGCCCAGCCGATCAATTTGCCCGATGGCATATTGGGTCGCAAGAACAGCCCCAAAACCAGTAGAATCGTAGATTACATCCATCAACCGCGACTGATCTTGTTCGATGGCATCCAGGACTTCGCTTCCGCTCAACCGCTCCAATGTTTGTCTCAATTCGCGCACAGAAGCTTCCATACGCTCGACATACTGATCAATATCTTCTGGATTATTTCGACGATACAGGCGGATGCCCTGGCGCAACATAGGTATCCAGTGGCTCAGGCCAAAACTGGAAAAACTGCCGGCTCCTTTAGGGATGGAAGCCAGGTACTCTTTATCCGCCATCACCTGCTCAATAGCCCGATGAATCAACGGATCCATTGCGGCCATCTTTTGATGAATCATTTTTTTACCATAAACCGTCTTCATATCATGTGTGATATCAATAAACAATCTCCCCCCGCACTCCACCATGCGAAAGAGCGATACTTTATGCATAAATGACATCCCGAGCGGCAATATGACATCAGTCATCATCTGCATATGCCCTGCTGAAACGAAGAGACGCTTAAAGCCGTCGGGACTTGACGGTATGGGAAACAATATAATGGACCCCAGAAATGAGACAAGAAAAATCGGCAATAAGTGAATATAATGGAAGACATGAGTAAGAAAAGAACCCATTACAGTGCAGAATTCAAAGCCAAAGTGATCAGCGAGCTGTTCCG
>DUVM01000155.1 GCA_012841045.1 Tissierellia bacterium
GACAGCCGGCATAAACGCCAATAGGGCAATGCTCTGTAGTCCGACGAGCGTCATGTTCATCAGGTAGCCAACCCCAAGTGCTTTTTTGATATCGCTTTTCTTGCGAACAATATCGAGATTCGGGATGAGGACGGTGACCATCTGGATCTGAACAAAACCATACTGGAAGGCCCAGTATACGGCATTGGCAAATGTTCCTCCCTCAGGCATCCATCGGGTGGACATAATCTCTTTAAAGATGTTGATTCCGTTAATGATACAGGCGACGTTGATGACCAGAGTAAGAGTAAGCAAAATAAGGGACAGTACTCCCTGGATTTTTCTGAAAAGATCCGTTCCAAAAATGGCTCCTAGGAGGGAAAAACCCCAGAGAATGGCCACACCGACGAAGAATGGAATCCCCCACTCCATCATCAGGCTGCCAAACTGCGCTGTCACTATCGCCATACCTACAAAGACGGCATAGGCAACCGCAAAGTCCATAAAAGGCGTAGCCACGCGATACAATTTGCCATAGAGTCCTTTGTACACATCGGCATAGTTTCGCAGTTGATGGAGCCTAGCATATTCCATGGCAAAGTAGTATCCAACGAAAGACAACCCGACACCAAAAAAGGTCAGCCAGGAAGCATGCCATCCACGGCTGGCAAAAATAGCTAGCACAGTGGCTCCGGAAGCAACTCCGGGTCCAAGAATGGAAGCAAACTGCGTGGAAGCAATATTAAAATAATCTCGTAAAGTAAGGGATCCGGTACTCTTGTTCAATATAACCTCCAGTAAATAATTTCAAATAAAGATCATCTGTAGCTATCGTCCACTACTTAAGCGCATCCCATAGACACCTCCAAGCCGTTGAGTATAGGAATAAAAAACAAATGTCTTGTTCGTTTGATGCTTCATTGATTAGTATGAGCACATTTCATGCCTAATAAATCATTCAAGAAGAAAACCAATCAAAACATGATAAAGACCTGAAATAGCGAGGTTTTTGTTTATTCTGTTGTTTTCATGAACTGGAAGTAGATAAAAAGAATCTTGATCAGTAAAATATAATTTACTGATTCTGGAAATATCTTTTACTTAGTAAAATGAAACGTTAGATTATACTTTTTGATCTTATGATGTAACAGCTGTTTGGATATCGATAGGCGACGAGCAAGATCTACGAGTGACTGAGCTTTTTCAGCGTGGAAAAAGATATATTCTCTCTCAAAGGATTCCATCGCTTCTCTCAGAGGAAGATGCATATCGACATTGAAAGACGGTATACATTCTTCTGACTCATCGAATGCCCATGCATCATTATCTGTTTCTTCAAGTAGATTATCCGGGATATCCTTAAGAGTAATCAAAGGAGATTGGACATAGGAAAACGCGGATTCTATGGCATTTTTCAACTCGCGGACATTCCCCGGCCAATCCAATGAATGGAATGCACTTCTCACCTGCGAATCCAAGCCCTGTACCTGTTTCCCGGTTTCTTTATTGTACTGTTCAATAAAATACTCTGTCAGGATGTCGATGTCTTCTTTTCGTTTTCTCAGTGGCGGGAGTTCTATTTGAAGAGTAGAGATCCTGTAATAGAGGTCTTGGCGCAGCGTGCCGTTCATGACCGATATTTTCGGCTTTTGATTGGTTGTCGAGATGATTCTTACGTCGATGGGGATTTGTGTCGTCCCCCCTACACGCGTGACTTTGCCTTCTTCGATGACTCTGAGGACCTTTGCCTGAAGAGACAAATCCATGGAGTTGATCTCATCTAAAAATACGGTTCCCCCGTTTGCTCTTTCAAACATGCCCTTAGAGTCAACGGCGCCTGTAAAACTCCCTTTGGTGGTACCGAAAAAAATACTCTCCAGTAGCGAATGCGGTATCGCGGCGCAATTGATAGCTAAGAACGCCTCTTGGCTTCTTTTACTGTGGCTGTGGATCGACTGCGCCACCAATTCTTTGCCTGTGCCGGTCTCGCCGTAGATCAAGACATTGGAGCGACTGGAGGCAATTTTTAATATTTTCTCTTTTAGCTGAGTGATCGGCTCTGAAGTTCCGACGATATCCTGTATGGTGAACAAACTGCTAGAAGAATCCGGTGCCATCATCTTGGACAGATTGGACGTTAAATCGATAAACCTTTTTTCATATTGGCGATCAAGGAGTTGAGAGATGGATATCGCTCCTATGATGGTGTTTCTTTTCTAACGGGCATGACCGTACATAATGCCTGCAGAGTCACACCGGTATAGAATTTCAACTGTTGAAGCGAATTGATCGTATATTCTCCAAACTTTACAGCTCTATATAATGGACCATTTTCTGTATCGTAATCGAGCAGTACCTCTGTCAGCTTCTTCCCAATCGTTTCTTTTTCATGAAAAGGGGTTTTGCCCTCGTTTTCATGGAACTGTTTATGATAGACGATGGTAAAAGAAGAATCGATATACATCAGTCCATCTACGAAGTTATTCAAGTTTGTCAGAGAATCATACAAGTCCTTATGCAAAGTAGCCTCCAGAGCCTGTGGAGTGATTGACACTTTTGTAAATACTAACAAAAGATCGTTCAAACTTCAAGCCGGCGCACGATAGCGAGTAAAGAGAAAACGGCTAAAATGGAAGCTCATTCCATCCTAGCCGTCTTGTATTTCTTCTGAGAAACTACTCAATCCAACGGGGCAAATTACCTATCACATCTTGGGGGTAAGCATCTCCTTTAGGTACCTGCCGGTATAGCTCTTTTCTACCTTGGCGACCTCCTCCGGTGTTCCTTCGGCGAGAATTTCTCCCCCTTTGTCACCTCCTTCGGGCCCCAGATCGATGATGTAGTCTGCCGACTTCACCACGTCGAGGTTGTGCTCGATGATAAGGAGCGTATTGCCGCCTTCTGCGAGGCGATCAAGCACGCCGATCAACATATGCACGTCCGCCATATGAAGGCCGGTGGTCGGCTCATCGAGAATATATAGCGTATCTCCGGTGCTTCTCTTCGAGAGTTCACTGGCCAGTTTGATGCGCTGCGCCTCCCCACCGGAAAGCTGCGTGGAGGGCTGACCAAGCTTGATATAACCTAGCCCCACATCATAGAGTGTCTCAAGTCGCCTTCGAATCGGCTCATGAACAGAGAAAAATTCCAGCGCCTCACTGACGGTCATCTCAAGCACTTCGTAGATGTTTTTCCCATTGTATCGCACTTCCAGCGTCTCTCGATTGTATCTCTTTCCGTGACACGTCTCGCACGTCACATAGACATCCGAGAGAAAATGCATCTCAATCTTGTTGATGCCGTCGCCTTTGCAGGCTTCGCAGCGACCTCCCTTGACATTAAAGGAGAATCGCCCCTTTTTGTATCCTCTTTTGTTTGACTCCGGTAGCGCCGCAAAGAGATCTCGAATCGGATCAAAGACTTTTGTATAGGTGGCAGGATTGCTGCGCGGGGTTCTTCCGATGGGAGACTGATCGATCGCGATGATTTTATTGATCTGCTCCCACCCGACAATATCCTTATGCGCTCCCGGCTTGTCGGAGTGACTCTTATACAGACGGCGACGGAGTTCTTTGTAGAGTACCTCGTTGATCAGGCTGCTCTTCCCGGAGCCGCTGACGCCGGTGACACATGTGATCACTCCCAGAGGGATCTTCACGTCAATATTTTTCAGATTATTGGCTGCCGCTCCGACAACCGTCATCTCGCCTTTTGGCGTTCTTCTTACGAGGGGGACAGGGATATACTTTTCACCGCTCAGATACTGTGCCGTCACCGACTCCTTCACCTTCATGATCTCATCAAGGGAGCCTTGTGCGACGATGCTGCCACCTTTTTCTCCCGCCCCGGGGCCGACATCGACGATGTGATCGACACTTCGGATGGTCTCTTCATCGTGTTCGACAACAAGAAGCGTATTACCTAGGTCCGTCAGGTTTCTGAGCGTCTGCAGAAGACGGGCATTGTCTCTTTGGTGCAGACCGATACTCGGCTCATCCAAAATATAGAGCACACCGACCAGTCCGCTGCCGATCTGTGTCGCCAAGCGGATACGCTGACTCTCTCCCCCGGAGAGGCTCGAAGCGCTTCTGGCAAGCGTGAGATAGTCGAGTCCCACATCCATCAAAAATTTGACGCGCGCTCGAATCTCCTTCGTAATCTGTTCAGCAATGGTCGCCTTCGCGCCCGGCAAGTCAAGGTGCTCAAAAAACTCGTGGATGTTGGAGATGCTCATCGAGGTCAGCTCGTGGATATTGAGATCGTTTACGGTGACTGCCAGCACCTCGTCTTTCAAGCGTTTACCATGGCACTTGGGGCACGGGTTTTCCGACATATACATTTCGATTTCCATGCGCATGCCGGGGGAAGAGGTTTCTCTGTATCTTCGCTCCAAGTGATTGATAAATCCCTCAAAGCCTTTATTGATCGCTCGCATGCCAAATCTTCCCTTGACATACCTCGTTGGCGCGTTGCCGTAGAGAAGTTCCTGATATGTCTTCTCAGGATAGTCCTTGAGCGGTGTGTCAAAGGTGACATTGGTTCCTTCAAAAATCCGCTTGATAAGCGGGGCATAATACGAGGATTTCTTAAAGTCCTTCAAAAATTTGATGGCCCCTTGATTGAGGCTGAGGCTCTTATCGGGAAACACGAGATCCGGATCTACTTTCTGCAGAAACCCAAGTCCCTTGCACTCATCACACGCTCCATACGGCGCGTTAAAGGAAAAGCTCCTGGGTTCCATCTCCGCTATGCCCTCACCGTGCTCCGGACAAGAGTAGCTCATATTGAAGAGGATTTCTCCTTCTCCCAGGACCTCTACTTTGACGATCTTGTCTTCTAATCGAAGCGCCGTCTCAAGCGAATCGGCGATGCGGCTTCGCAGTCCTTCTCTCATGACAAGGCGATCCACTAGGACTTCGATGTCATGTTTTTTATTCTTATCCAGCTCAATCGGTCCTTCGAGAAGGTTTTTCACCTCTCCGTCGACCTTGACGCGTGTAAAGCCGTCTTTTCTCAGGGCATCGAACACTTTGGGATGGGTACCTTCCTTGCCCCTTACAACAGGCGCCAAAATATACAGTCGCGTCCCATCCTCTAATTTTCCAACCTGCTCCACCACGTCATCGATGCTCACCGGTTCGATAACTTTGTGGCATACCGGACAGTGCGGGGTACCGACGCGCGCATAAAGTAGACGCAGATAGTCATAGACTTCTGTGATCGTACCCACGGTAGAGCGTGGATTTCTCGAGGAGCTCTTCTGATCAATGCTGATGGCCGGGGACAATCCCTCGATTGATTCGACAAGCGGCTTTTCCATCTGCCCTAAGAATTGTCTGGCATAGGCGGAGAGACTCTCTACATATCTCCTCTGTCCTTCAGCGTATATGGTGTCAAAAGCCAGCGAGCTCTTTCCTGAGCCGGACAGGCCTGTGATGACAATAAATGAATTTCTTGGGAGCGTCAGATCAATATTCTTTAGATTGTGTTCTCTGGCTCCAGTAATGACGATTTCGTCTTTCACTTTTTCTTCCTTTTAAGTTCTTCAATGGCGTTTCTGTAGTCTATGGCCTTTTCATAGTCGAGTTCATTGGCAGCTTTGAACATCTCCACTTCGAGCGCCGCGATGCGTTCGGCTTTTTCCTGTGCATTCATCTGCTCTTTAAAGCCCAGAGGCGCTTCTTCTTTATGGATTGCTGCCAGCACACCTCGGATATCTTTCACAATACTTTTAGGAGTAATGCCGTGCTCTTGATTATACTCCTCTTGAATGCTTCTGCGTCGCCTTGTCTCTCCGATGGCGCGCTCCATGCTGCCGGTGATATTGTCGGCATACATGATGACTTTTCCTTCAGCATGACGTGCGGCGCGGCCGATGGTCTGCACCAGCGACGTCTCCGAGCGCAGGAAGCCTTCTTTGTCTGCATCGAGAATCGCGACAAGTGAGACCTCCGGAAGGTCAAGACCTTCTCTGAGGAGGTTGATTCCAACGAGCACATCGTATTCTCCTAAGCGCAGGTCTCGAATGATCTCCATGCGCTCAAGGACTTCGACATCTGAGTGCATGTATGTCACTTTTACGTCCAAGCTCTTGAGAAAATCCGTCAGATCTTCCGCCATACGCTTTGTGAGCGTCGTCACCAAAACTCGTTCATTTCTCTTTGTCCGCTTTGTGATCTCGGCATAGAGATCTTCCATCTGCCCTTCGATGGGACGCACTTCGACGATCGGATCTAGTAGACCTGTCGGGCGGAGAATTTGTTCGGCGCGATTTTGTTCATGTTCTCCTTCATACGGACCGGGCGTGGCGCTGACAAAGACCATTTGAGGCACCAAATCGATGAATTCATCAAATCGAAGCGGTCGATTGTCAAGCGCACTGGGTAGGCGAAAACCGTACTCCACGAGATTCATCTTTCTCGAGCGGTCGCCTGCATACATGCCCCTGACCTGAGGGAGACTGACATGCGACTCGTCGACCATCAGAAGAAAATCTTTTGGAAAATAGTCGATCAGCGTGAAGGGCCTCTCACCGGGTTTTTTGTTTAAAAGAATCCGAGAATAGTTTTCAATCCCGCTGGTAAATCCCATTTCCCGCAGCATCTCCATATCATAGCGCGTGCGCTCTTCAAGTCGTTGCGCTTCTAAAAGTTTTCCGTTTTCTCTGAAATACGCTAGTCGTTCTTGCAGCTCTTCTTCTATATCTCTGATGCTTCGAAGAATATTCTCTTGATTGCTGACAAAGTGACTGGCGGGGAAAATGGCCACATGATCTCTGTCGCCAAGCCACTCGCCGGTCAGAACGGTCACCTCACTGATCCGGTCGATCTCATCGCCAAAAAATTCAATGCGGTAGGCATTTTCTTCTTTTCCGGCGGGAATGATCTCAATGACATCTCCTCGCACCCTAAATGTGCCGCGCTTAAAGTCATAGTCATTTCTCTTGTACTGAATATCTACTAGTCGCGTAATCACAGAATCAAGCGAGTGCATCTGCCCCGGTCGCAGAGAAATGACCAGGTCACGATAGTCGATGGGCGAGCCGAGTCCATAGATGCAGGAAACCGATGCGACAATCAGCACGTCTCGCCGCTCCTGAAGTGCTGCAGTGGCGGAGTGGCGGAGTTTATCGATCTCATCATTGATCGCCGAGTCTTTTTCTATATAGAGGTCGAGCCCGGGTACATACGCCTCGGGCTGATAATAATCATAGTAACTGACAAAGAACTCCACGGCATTATCAGGAAAGAACTCCCGAAACTCCGAAGCAAGTTGTGCGGCCAGTGTCTTATTATGCGCCGGCACCAGCGTGGGCCGATTGACCTGCTCGACAACTTTTGCCATCGTATAGGTTTTGCCACTTCCGGTGACTCCGAGAAGGGTCTGATATTTGAGTCCTTCCTTCACCCCTTTTGAAAGGCTTCTGATGGCTTCGGGCTGGTCTCCCATAGGGGAATAAGGACTTTTAACAACAAATGAATTCATCGATCGGCCGTGTTCTCCTAATTTTTTCAAAAGAACACGGACTCTCCTTTCTGAGAAGATGTGCAGACGTTCTCCCGATACATCGATTCCCTTTTTCAATAGTATCAAACAAAGCAAGAAGCGAACTTGTGTTCGCTTTTTATTGTATCATCATTCCATCTGTTTGAACAGAGTTCTTCAGAAGATATCTTAAAGGATGTGGATGTACTTCATACGATCTTTAGTCGACGAGAATCAGTCCGAAGTGCCTCTGGGGCTCACTCTTATCTCTTAGAACATGCAGCTCTATTCCATTGTTTCTCGCGGTGGCAAAGACATCAATGCCACAGGCTTCCATTGAAGGAAGCGATTCTCTTGGGTGGATGCACAGCTCCATGTTGCAGGGAGTGCATTTTTTACAGGGACCGCTGGCAAAGGCGATTACTTTGTAGTAATCATCGAGAAAGATCTCGCGCGACACCGTGAGCGCCAGTTGCGATACCTTTCTCATCTCCTCACAGGAAAATAGGAGCGCCGTCTCAAAGCAGGCAAGCATCTCTTGCGTCTCTTTCCAAGATGGCGCAAAAGGAGGGCATCGCAGATTTGTTCCCACCTGGGTACAACCAGTGCGACACTTATACACCGTCCACGGCGCCGTCACGACAGAAGAAGGAGAAATCACTTGGGCACTTAGAGCTCCTTCTTCTAAGAGTCGTTGAACATATCGTTGCATGCTGTCTCTCCTTGATCCTTAAGTGGAAGAAAATAAAAAGCGGCACATCATCATGCCGCCCGGGTCCGTCTTAACGAGCCAGCTCCTTTTGGAGATAATCAATGGCGTAATCGAGAACTCCGTCTGTCGTCTGGTTTCCTTCTTCATCAAACGCTGTCACAAAACCGCGTGCTTCGAGCTCTTCTTTCAATAAGTCCGGCGTAATGCCTTTGTCCTGAATATCGGCTCCGCTAGGTGTCAGATAGCGGCTGACAGTGAGCTTAAAGCCTGTGCCGTCCATGAGGCCTCTGACAGTTTGCACGATGCCTTTTCCGAAGGTGACATCGCCGACAACAGGTGCAGCATGTCCGTCCTGAATAGCACCGGCGAGAATTTCCGAAGCTGACGCCGAGTTTTCATTGACAAGCAGAATAAACGGCATCTCTGTCTTTGCGGCATTTGAGTTATAGACTGTATCCGGTTCGCCGGTTGTGACGATCGTTACAATCGTCTGCACGCCAAGGAGCTGATCGGCCACTTCGACCACTTGATCGAGGTCCCCTCCTCCGTTGTCGCGGATGTCTAAGACAAACGCTTTGGCGCCGGCGTCTTGGATTTTCTTCATATGATCAGAGAATTCTCTGGACACCTTATTATCAAAGGTCGTGATGCGGATATAGCCAATGGTATCGCTCTTCATCTCACTCGATACAGCAGGCGTCTCGACTCTTGCGCGGGTGATGGTCATCTCGATTTCTGAGATGACATTTGTCACGGGGTTAGTACGTTGAATTTTTAGATGCACTTGTGTTCCGGCAGGTCCTTTGATACGGCGCTGATTGCCTTCAAAGGTATATTCTTCCGTACTCTCTCCGTCCACCTCAATGATCAAGTCGCCCTTCATAATGCCGGCGGCTTCTGCAGGAGAGCCTTCAATAGGTGAGACGATCTCCACCGATCCGTTAGGTCCAGGCGTAATGTATGCACCGATTCCCGTAACAGAGCCGTCGAACTCCTCTAAAAGAGCCGCATACTCTTCTTTCGTGTAGTACTCGCTATACCGGTCATCCAGTGCCTGGAACAGTCCTTTTAGGATTCCCGTGTCAAAATCTACATCGGAGACATCCTGATAGAAGTTCTGCTTGATGAAATCCTCCAGACTGAGCAGTTTGTCGAAGCGGGAGCGAAGCACCACCATATCTTCATACTCTTGCGTGCTGACGAGGACTTTGTCTCCCATCGCTATTGGGAGAATACTTGTGATCGTAAAGACTGCAATCGCTGTGACGATTGCAGTTAAAATGATCGCTCGAAGGGTTCCTGATTTTTTCATTATATCCTTTAGTATCCGATATACGGACCCGGATCAACCGCACTTCCGTTGATCAGGATTTCAAAGTGCAAGTGGTTTCCTGTACTGGTACCGGTTGTTCCCATATACAAGATGACGTCTCCCTGGCTGACATAATCACCTTTGCTGACATTATAGCCTGAGGCATGTGCATACAGTGATTGTGTCCCGTCGCCGTGATCAAGCACGACACAGTTACCATATCCTCCGTTCCAGCCGGCCAAGATGACGAGGCCGCCTCTGGAGGCGTAGATCGGTGTTCCGGCGGGGCCGGCAATGTCAATACCGTAGTGGAAACTGCTTCCTCCATAGACAGGATGGGTTCGAGGACCGAATGTCGATGTGACGTACGTGGCACTTGTCGGCCAGGTCCATCCGCCAATCGTGATGTCCCCTTCTCCGCGGCTTGTTCCGCCGCTGGAAGCCGCTTCATCTGCACGCTCTTGTGCGATGCGCTCAGCTTCTGCTCTTGCGTTGGCCAGGTTGGAAGCAATGCTTGCTCGGGCGCTATTTTGGGCTTCTAACTCCGCTTCGAACTTGCGGCGCTCAGCGAGAATTTCTTCCTTGCGGCGCTCAAGCTCTTCCTGAAGGTCGATCAGCTCCTGCTCATCTCTGGCAAGCTGGGCTTTTAACTCCAGAAGTTTCGCGTAGTTTTCTTTCTCCTGCTCTTCTAGTTCTTCAATTGCCTGGCGCTTTTCATTCAGTTCAATGAGAAGCTGCTTGTCCTGCTCGGAAATCGCCTTGAGTTGGTCGAGGCGATTGAGCAGATCAGCAATGTTCTTTGATTCAAAGAGGACATTCCAGAAGCTCTCGTCTTTTTTGTAGTACATGACGCGAAGGCGGTCGCCGTAGGCTTCTTCCTGTTCGGCGAGTTCCTGCTTGATCTTTTCTAGCTCCAGACGGATTTTCTCAAGCTCTTCTTCCTTCTGAGTAATCAGCAGTTTGTTCTCTTCTATTTCGCGTTTCACCTGTTCGACGCGATAGAATACGTCTTCCAGTTTACGCTCTACTGCGTATTGCTGCTCTTTCACTTCATCGATATCTTGCTTTATTCCTTCGATGACAGAATCTTGAGCATCCAGCTTGTCTTCTAGTTCACTCACCGATGCAAAACTTGCTCCGATGGAGAGAATCATCGTGAAGAGCAGCAGGAAAGCAGTAAGTTTCTTCATAACGCCTCCTATACCTTCAGGTACTTTCTGACTGAGAATAGGCTTCCGATAAGTCCAACACCAATCCCGATGATGAGATTGAGGATGCCAATTCTTAGAATCACCACGTCTGCATTAAGTAGCGGTTGGGCTGTCAGATCGGCGAGATTGGCAGCCGCCATGTCAGTCACTTGTAGATATCCGTAGTACAGCAGCACAGAACTGATGACTGATCCCAAAATGCCGAGGATGATTCCTTCGATCAGGTAGGGATGCCGGATATATCCGCGTGTAGCTCCAACATAACGCATAATTTGAATCTGCGATTTTCGTGAAGCAATTCCGATACGTACTGTGTTATTAATTACCAGCATTGTGATAAACAACAGCACCACAATGAGGATGATTCCTACATTGCGGATCACATTGCTGATGCGCAAAATGCGCTCAATCGTTGTCTTGTAATAATATATTGTATCGTTTGGATCAATATTGTCAAGCCGTTCATATGTTTCATCCGATAACGATACATCCAACACTCGCACTTCCAGTGTATCACTCAGGGGATTATCGGGCAATCCCTCAAGTAATTCCGCTTCATCTCCCCAGTCTTCTTTCATCTGCTCAAACGCTTCTTCTCGCGTGATGAGAAGCACGGATTCGACATTCGGATCCGCTTCATAGGCAGCGATAAGCTGATCAACTTGTTCAGGCGTGTATTCGTAAGCCACTTGTACACGCATGACATCGAATTTATCCGTAAACTCGTTGGTCAGATTGTTGACGTTGAGGATTAAAAGAAGCACAATGCCCAAGATCACCAGCGTCGATGTGACAGACAGAATCGACGCAAAACTCATCATGGCATTTCGGAACATGTTTTTCAGTGCTGTAAATAACGGGGATCGGCTCAATGGTATCCTCCATGGTCCTCATCTCGAACCACTCGGCCCTTATCGAGTTCAATCACGCGTTTTTTTAGCACATCAACGATGTCGCGCTGATGGGTCGCCATAATAATGGTGGCACCGTAGCGATTGAGCTTCATCAAAAGGTCGATCAACTCCCAGGATGTCTCAGGATCCAAGTTTCCCGTCGGCTCATCGCAGATGAGGATGTCGGGATTGTTTGCGACGGCGCGAGCAATCGCTACGCGCTGCTGCTCACCACCGTAGAGTTCCATGGGGAAGTGTTTTTCTCGTTCACTCAATCCTACCAGATTTAGAAGAAGCGGCACATTGCGCTTGATCTCCCGGCTTCTTTTGCCGATGATCCGCATGGCAAAGGCCACGTTCTCATAGACGGTTTCGTTGTTGAGCAAACGATAGTCCTGGAAAACGATTCCCAGTGATCGTCGATAATAGGGGATGCGACGCTTGTGCATACGAGT
Organism: Tissierellia bacterium; assembly: GCA_012841045.1. Taxonomy (GTDB): domain Bacteria; phylum Bacillota; class Clostridia; order Peptostreptococcales; family Acidaminobacteraceae; genus DUVM01. The sequence continues at coordinate 12,048 of DUVM01000155.1, forward strand.
GATGTCGAAGCCACTCTTATAAAGAGAACCGGCTGTCGGATCAATTTCCTTCGTGATGAGCTTAATGAAGGTGCTTTTGCCTGCCCCACTGCTCCCAACCAGGAAAATGAACTCCCCTCTATTTATTTTCAGATTGATATCCTCGAGGGCAACTGTGCCCGATGGATATCGCATCTGGACATTATTTAAAACAAGCATACTATCTCCTCGTCGTACAAATTATAATCAGAAATGCGTGATTAATCAAGTTTTTCGCCTGTCGGAGGCTCTGCCCACAACATATGGAGTCATCGTTTTTCTCATCTACAAGATATGCTAAATGGGACGTCTCGACACAGACCTTGTATGCGTAAAGCGCATTTTAACTCTTTCATTCGTTCCTGTCAAATCGGCTGGACGAATCATCGGCCTTCTAAGTATAATGAGCTCAACAGCGATCAAAACCCATGTTTTGGAAAGGGAATCACATTGAAAAAAGGAATTCGCCAAGAGGCCATAAAAAGAAGAAACGCCATACCGGTGCGCTTAAGAAGAGAGAAAGAAGAAAACATCCTCAAGCTTCTCAAGACGCTGCCGCTTGGCGATCATGTATTTATCTATAAAAATATGCGAAGTGAAGTCGCCACCGATAAAATTCTCCTTTGGCTCGACGAGAGCGGCGCCACCGCCTATCTCCCGCGCACAGAGCTGTCGGATCACTCGATGCAGCCCCACGCCTATAAGCCGGGAGATCCACTGGAGATCAAAAACTTCGGCATGGCCGAGCCCGTCAATGCCCCCCTGGAGGATCTCAGCCAGCTGAGCGCCATCCTCATCCCTCTTCTCGCTTTTGATCGAGACCTTCACCGCATCGGATACGGAGGGGGCTTTTACGATCGTTTCCTGCCGCGAGCCCCGCAGGCTCTTCGCATCGGCCTTGCTTTTTCCGAACAGGAATTTGAACCATTGATGCAGATGACGACAGATATCCCTCTTGATTACATCGTGACCGAAAAAGAAATTCTCAAAAGATCTGCAGGACGAACTTTCTAGAAGAAGCCATGAGATGGCTTCTTTTTTTATTAATTCTTTCGGATGTAGAAGAGACCGGCTGTAAGCGCCGTGATGGGTATGGTCAGTAAGATCGCCATCGATCCGATGAGTGCCTGGAGCATTTCGACAATGATCCCTTCTCGATTCAAAAGTTCAGAGAGATTGTGACTCGAGAGCGCCATGGCAAGAATCCCTGATAAGCCGCCCCCGACATATGCAAGAATCAGTGTGTTGGACATGGTGCCCATTAAGTCGCGTCCCACATTGATACCGCTTCCGACAAGCTCCCAGAACTTTATCTTGGGAGCGTGGGATTTGATCTCATAGAGCGAACTCGAGATGTCCATCGCTACGTCCATGACGGCGCCGAGGGCTCCGATGAGAATCGAAGCAAAGACAATCCCCCGCAGGTCAATTGGCTTTTCCAAATTGAACAGATTGAGATGCACGCTCGTATCGCCTGTCACACCTGTGAGCTCCAACACCGAATCCATATAGACACTCATAAGGCCGGCAAAGATTACACCGATGGTGCAGCCGATAATCGTGACCATGCTTTTTTTACTGAGACCATTGGTCAGAAAAATCGTAATCAAAATCGAGTAGATACACACCACCACCGCCCCGGCATAGATGTTATGTCCTCCGAGGACATAGGGGACAAAGACGACAAATACCGCCAAGATACTCAGGATAAGAGCGATCAAGGTATACAAACCCTTTGTGTGTGCAAGAAGGATCACCAATAAAGCAAAAACAGCACCCAGATAAAAAATAGGTGTTAAACGATAAAACGAGTTGAAGAAATACTGCGTTTCTCCGTTAGGAAACTCCACCCGGTAGAGCAGGATTTTGTCTCCTACTGCAACACTTCTTGAGACCGGTCCATGATAGACAAGCGTTTGGAGCCCGTCCACTTCCTTTCCCTTATGAGGCCCTGATGAAATGAGGGCTCGAAAAGGCACTTCCGCTGTCGTAAGACCGCCTTCTCCGACATGCGACTCCTCTATCTGCGACACGGAGAGAACCTTTGCATGACTCATGTAATCCCCTTCGTTTTTGAGGATCTTGACATCGCGACCATAGGTGATGTGCGTGATCCACAACAAAAGAAGGGAAAGCAGAATCAGAACCATTTTAAATCCACGTTGATCTGTTCGTTCCATAATTCCTCCGTTTGCATTATATTACTTGAAGCGAAAATGTCTAGTATCCGGGTCACTGATCCTGTGTTGAAGCATCTCGACAGGGCTTTGTAATCCAAGCACTCTCGTAGAGCTCTTAAATACACCACATCTTATCTATGCAAGTTACCCTCTTCATGCAAAAGCTTGGCTCCGATGGAAGCTCGAAGCCAAGCCTAAGCAGCATAGAATTACTTTCCCTTGATACTGTCTAGTTGACAGGGAGCACTGCATCTTTTATTGCAGCTCCTTTTTCTTTTTTTGGCAATCAGATCTCTTCTTCTTTTTTGAGTCCCAACGATACCTGCGCAGCTTGTTCGATGCGCATCAAGGCCACTTTCGAAAGCTCTCCGATCTTTCCGAGGAGTCTCTTTTTATCAATGGTGCGAATCTGCTCCAAGAGCACAATAGAATCTCTGTCGAGGCCGGAGATTTCCTCCGTGATTAAGACATGGGTGGGAAGGCGATTCTTTTGTACATAAGAAGTGATTGGCGCGACGATGATCGTCGGACTGAACTTATTTCCCACGTTGTTTTGTAGAACTAGGACCGGCCTTCTGCCCTGCTGCTCGCTCCCTACGCCGGGGTCGAGATTGGCAAAAAAGATATCTCCTCTTTGCACCCTTACGTTGGCGGTGTTATCAATCGTCTTCATAGAACACCTTCCTGACTCTTTTGCCAAGCGTCGTGACAATCTCATAATTGATGGTCTCTGCGGCCTCGGCAAGACGATCGCACGTGATATGTTCTCCCATCAACTCGACTTCTGTGCCCACTTGCGCCTGCGTATCGGTGATATCAAAGATGACCTGATCCATCGTGATGCGTCCGATTTGCGGACATTCTTTTCCATCGATCCATGCGGCAATCTTCCCACTCATCTGTCGCTTATAACCGTCTGCGTAGCCGACAGGTACGGTGGCGATGCGCCTGGGACTTTCAGCGACAAATTTGTGTCCGTAACTGACGCCTTCTCCCGCTTCGATCTCGCGCACGGCAAGGATCTGACATCTCCAGTTCATGACAGGCTCCAATTCCGGATGCAGAACACCCGGCGACAGCCCGTAGAGAGCTACCCCTGCGCGCACCATATTGCTAAATGAGAGGTCCATCTCGAGGATGGCCGCACTGTTTGCAAAGTGCACCCAGCGAAACGTCAGTCCCTTATTCTTCAGTTTTTCTACACAGTCTTCAAAGACAGCCACCTGAGAAAGGGCGCTTGATTTGTCCTCTTCATCTGCGCGCGCTAGATGCGTGTATATTCCCACCGGATGCAGTGAGGCGATCTCTTCGAAAGAATCTATCAACTCCTGCGGTGAAAAGCCCACCCGGTGCATCCCTGTATCGACTTTTATATGTACTTTAGCAGGAGCGCTCAGAGCCAGCGCCGTCTTCAGACTTTTTTTATCGTGGACGGCAAAGGAGATATTTTCCTCTGCGCACAGAGAGAAGTCCTCCGGCGAGGTGGTGCCCAAGATCAGGATATCAATGTCCTTGTTCACCTCTCTGAGTTCAAGCGCCTCTTCAATGGTCGCCACGCCAAATTGCCCCCAGCCCAGATCCGTCAGCGCCTCCATCACGGAAATCACCCCGTGACCATAGGCGTCTGCTTTGATGATACCCATCACCTCACGTCCCTGCGCCTTCTCCTGGAGAAAACGCACGTTTTTCTTCAATTTCTTCAGATTGATTACTGCTTCTGTTGCTCTCACTGATTGCCTCCTTCGATGATGACCATCGCTGCCGCGACTTCATCGGTATGAGAGATACTGCAACTAATTTTCTCATATCCTTTGGAATGAAACACTTCCAATGCTCTCCCGTGTAGAATCACCACCGGTTCGCCCGTCTCCTTGTGAGAAAGTTCGATCTCCAGAGGGGTAAATCCGACAAAACCGGTACCCATCGCTTTAGACACCGCTTCCTTTAAAGCAAAGGCGGCCGCCACCCGCTCGATTCGCTTCTTCCCCTGGCCGAAGTATTCTTGCTCGGCCTGGGTGAAGTACTTTTCGGCAAAGCGGGGCGTTCTTTCAAGAAGAACGCGCATCCGCTCAATGGAGACCAGATCGATCCCCGGCCTCACCGTTTCTCCATATACGTACGAATCTCTTCTATTATATTGTCGACTGTAAAGCCGAAGTATTCAAAGAGATCTTTTCCGAGCGCGCTTGCTCCGAACTGATCCATGCAGTGACTGGCGCCATCAAGACCGATGTATCGGTGCCAGCTGAGAACCGATGCCGCCTCGATGGCAAATCGGGCGCGGACATCTTTTGGCAGAACCTGTTGTTTGTATTCTTCACTCTGCTCTTCAAAGACGTCCATGGAAAGCATGCTGACCACGCGGGCGTCGATCTCTCCTTCAAGCGCCTCAGCTGCGTACAGAGCCAGATGGAGTTCTGAACCACTCGCCATAAGAATCAGTTCAGGCTTTTCACCCTGTTCCTTCTTAATAATATAGCCACCTCGATGGGCTTGGCTGACGTCGATGTTGAGTTCCGGCAAGGTCTGTCTGGTCAGTGCGATTGCCGCAGGTCCTTTTCCAGAAAACGCCTGCATATACGAAACGGCTGTCTCTTTTCCATCTGCCGGACGATAAAGGGTAAAACCGGGGATGCTTCGAAGCATCACAAGATGCTCAATCGGCTGATGCGTCGGGCCATCCTCTCCCACTCCCAGGGAGTCATGGGTGAAAATATGCACCAGAGGAATCTCCATCAGCGCCGCCAGGCGAAGAGAGGGCTTCATGTAGTCGGCAAAGCTAAGGAAGGTGGCCGCATAGGGCTTGAATCCCCCATAAAGAGAGATGCCGTTGATGGCAGCCGCCATGGCATGCTCGCGAATCCCAAAGTGTACATTGGCTCCCACCGGATCTTCATCGAAAAACGCATCGCCTTTTAGCGTGGATAGATTGCTGCCGGCTAAGTCCGCACTTCCTCCGAACAAGTTGGGCAGAAACTCGCGAATCCCCTGTAGCATCTCGCCTCCATGGGCGCGGGTCGCCTTGTCCTTGCCTGCTCGCTCTAGGAGTTTTTCAAGCATGTCCTCGGGCAATTGGGCTCCGAAGAATTCCTCTATTCTGTCTTTATCCGGCAGCGCGTCATAGGCTTTTTTCCACTCGGCGGCTTCGGCTTCTTTTTGATCGATGATCTTTTGGAGATATTCGCGCAGCTCTTGTGTGACGACAAAGGTCTCACTGGGATCGAGCTTCCAGCAATCTTTGATCGACTGAGCCTCTTCTTCTCCAAGAGGTGCTCCATGCGTGGCGCTTGTCCCCTGAATGGATGAGCCTTTTCCAATAATGGTACGCACTTCGATGAGGGTCGGGCGGTCGCTCGACTTGGCATGTTCAATCGCTTCTGAAATCTTCTCAGGATCATGCCCGTCTTCTATACGCATCCACTGCCATCCCTGTGCTTCAAAGCGGCCTTGAATATTGTCGCTGAAGGAAAGGTCGGTCCCTCCGTCGATCGTGATGCTGTTGGAGTCATACAGTACGATGAGATTTTTCAGCTTCAGATGTCCTGCGAGGCTTGCGGCTTCGTAGCTGATGCCCTCCATCAGATCTCCATCTGAACAGATGACATAGGTCTTGTGAGCGAAGAGCTCTCCGGCTACCGCTTCTGCTCTCTTTTGTGCCATGGCCAAACCCACGGCATTGGCAAAGCCCTGCCCGAGGGGACCGGTGGTGGTCTCTACTCCGTCGGTATGACCGTACTCGGGATGCCCCGGTGTCTTAGAGTGAAGCTGACGGAACTCGCGGATGTCATCAAGCGTCAGATCGTAGCCGAACAGATGCAGCAGTCCATACTGCAGCATGGAGCCGTGACCGGCGGAGAGGATAAAGCGATCTCTGCCTCTCCATTTGGGGTCCGAGGGCGAAAAGCGCAGATGATCGGCAAATAGAGCGTAGCCCATTGCCGCTGCACCCATGGGCATGCCCGGATGGCCGCTTTTGGCTTTGTTGACCGCATCGACGGCCAGTAGTGAGAGGGTTCGAATCGCCTCGTTTGTCATTGTCATATTTACTCCCTTCGAATTACCTGGTCGAGTCGAACGAAGGTGACCAGAGCGTCTTTTACAGGTCGGCCTAACACGTTTTCGACCGCTTCTTGATAGATACCCACTTGATCCAGATATTGCTTGGCATAAGTGAGACTTCTGTCTGTCTTATAGTCGATGATGGTACATTCATCCTCTAGAATGAGAAGGTCAATCACCCCTTGCACGAGCACTTCTTCTCCCATCCATTCTTTTTTGAAGGTAAATGGCACTTCTTTATGCAGAAACGGCGCTTTGTCGATGAGAAGCCTGCCTTCTGCGCTGGATAGAAACCTGCGCAAAAGTTCAATCTCTTCAAAGCCCTTTAGGATTCCTCTCTCCTCCATCTCTCGGATCTGAGCGTCTAGGTCGTTGAGGCGCTTAAGCCTTTCAAAATCAAGCCACTGCAGGGCCTTGTGGAAAAGGACACCTCGCTCTCGAGCGCTCAGGAGGCTTGGCTCCAGCGGAAGAAGCGGCTCCAGCACCGGGTCTTCTATTTTTGTCAGTTCCGTCACGGAGTACTTGCTTTTTCTCTCGCTTCTTTCGATCACAAATGGTTCGGGCATCCTTCCGCTTGCGCTTATCTGTGCGTGGGTTGCCTGTACGTCTTCGTCTGCCGGCGGCTCCGACAAGACAAAGCCGGGCGTCAAAATCTTCTGATCTCTTACACTTAACGCACGAAAGAGAAGATCCACGAATCGATTCTCCTCAGAGAGAGGGCGGAATCTGTCTTCTTCGCACAGAAGCAAGAACTCCTCTTTATCATGAACATATCCGCTGAGAATCAGCCGATGCCTAGCGCGGCTCATCGCCACGTAAAGCAGCCTGATCTCTTCTTGTCGGGACGCCTTTCTAGCCGCGCCTCCTACGAAGCGCTTGAAGAAGTGTTCCCTTCTGCGAAGTTCTATGACGTCGTAGAAGTCCATCAATACGCCCTCATCGCTTGTCACGATGAAGTTCGAGTACTCTCTTTCATAATACTCTCTCCCAAGACCTCCGACAATCACCACGGGAAATTCAAGGCCTTTTGAGCGATGGATGCTCATCATGCGCACCAGCTCTCGGTCTTCTCCGCGACTCCTTGGCGCCGCATAGTCGCTTCGAAGCGTGCGGATATTCTCCAGATAGCGCAGATAGCCGCTGATGCCCATCCCTCCGTTTTCTTCAAAGTTTCTCGCATAATATGAGAGCAGGCGAATATTGCTAAGGCGCTGCGCCGGATGTTCAAGGGTCAGAAGAAATGTCTCCAGATCGAGCGTCGTGTAAATCTCTCGAAGGAGCGCATCCAAACTTAGAAAGCGGCTCTTTCTGCGAAGATCCTCGAGCATCTGCGTAAAGGCTTCCTTCTTATCGCTCTCCCAGGGAGACCAAAATGCCTCATGAAATGTTTTCGCCTTGGGAAAGGCCGCTTTGATGTCGTAGAGTTCCTGATCGCTAAAGCCTACGCTCGGAAGTCGAAGAAGCGCGAGCAGCGGGACGTCCAGTCTCGTATTGTCGACCATGCGAAGCCCGGAGAGAAGGGTCTGCACTTCGAGCGTACCCAGGTACGCCTCCGTACTGTCTAAAAATAGCGGAATCCCCCTGTCTCGGAAGATGCGCGGGGCATGTTCCACAAACGATGCAGGGGATCGAAACAGCACCACGATGTCGCCGTAGGGGTGGCCTGCCCGATGCAGCTCGACCACTTTGTCTGCGATGCGGATCAACTCCTCTTCTTCCTTGCTGCGCTCTCCTTTTTGCGTGATCATCACTTCAACAGGGGAAGCATAGTCTTCCAGTGAGGTGTTGCCAAAGGTCAATCGGGCGGCTTCATCGTAATCGATGCCCCCGAAATCTCTTCGCATTATCTTCTCAAACACAGCGTTGATAGCGGAGATAATCGGAGGAGCGGAGCGGAAATTTGTCGAGAGATCAATGCGCTCACTGAGCGGCTCGCCTTCTCCATAGCGATGATACTTCTGTAAAAAGATCTCAGGTCTGGCGGAGCGAAAGCGATAGATGCTCTGCTTGATATCCCCCACCATAAAGCAGTTGTCTTCCCGACTGACCGCCTGAATGAGGGCTTCTTGAAGCTCTGATGTGTCCTGATACTCATCGACGAATACGTAGTGGTATTTTTCCTGCACTTCTTGGCGGATCGCTTCATCTTTTAGAAGCTCAATACTCAGCCTCTCGAGGTCCGAAAAACTGAGCATCGCCAGTTTTTTTCTCTCTTCAAAGCTTCTGTCGCTTAGCTTTAGCGCCATGCGCATCAGTTTTTCAATCCTCGGCAAGAGCAAGAGATGCTCTTCAAAAAGCGCATCAAAAGTGCCCCAGGGTTTGAGTGTTCTTTCTATGCCTTGTGCGATCGCCTTGGCACTGTTTCGAAGCTGCATGATGGCGTCTTTTTCGAGCTCTTCTTCCTTCACTCGCTTCGTACCGGGAAAACGCTTCCACTCAAGAGATGTAAAGCCATTTAGTCTGAAGATCTCCTGAAGATCTCCCTCTAAGAGCTCCTGTACCGGCTCACACACACTGAGTGAGAGCGCTTTAAGAAGAAGTTCTTGCATGAGAGGGATGCTCTCTTTCATGAACGCGTCCGTTTCGTTCTTCCAGAATTCTCTATCTCTATGCTTTGTCAGAAGCTCTTCTATGCTCTCTTCTCTGTCAACTTTCAACTCCAGCCAGTCCCGAAGCAAAAGAATCTGTTCTTTAAACCGCTCGTCCCCCTTGCTGCTTGAAAACATCGTCGAGAGCTCTAAAAAGACAGGGTCTCGCTTCTTGTATTCTTCTTCAAACAGCTCGAGAAGAACCTCCTGATCGATGGTATCGAGCTGATGCTGTGCGGCCATCTGAAAGACGGGATCGATATCGAGCAGAAAAAAGTACTCTCTGCAGAGCTTTGTACAAAAAGAGTGAATGGTCGAGATATCGCTGGCGCCGAGCTCTTTTAGCTGCTTTTTCAAATGCGCGTCCCCTTGTTGCATCACTTCTTTTGATAGCTTTTCGCGGAGCTTGTTTTTCATATCCGATGCACTGGCACGCGTAAATGTAAACACCAAAAAATGCTTGAGTTCTTCGCCCTTACGTAACATCTCCAGGATCCGCTCGGTCAAAACGGCTGTCTTTCCGCTTCCTGCCGCTGCCGACACCAGCACATTTTTCCCTCGCGAGTGGATGACTCTCTCCTGTGCAGGGGTCCATTGGATCTTCATTTTTCACCTCCCTGCAACAACTCCCGTACGTCCTCTTTGCTAGAAAGGACGACTTTTCTAGAGCGAAACTTGCCGCTGGTCTTCTCAAAACGACATACCGCTTGAAACTCGCAGTACGAACAGGGGAGCCGCTGCCGGTCGATCTCCAGGGGCGCTACAGATATGTCACCGAGGACAATGTTCTTTGCATAGCTCTCCGAGTGATCGAGCACCGTCTGCAGTAAGACTCTATGTTCCTCCTCACTGAGGACAGAAGAGTTCTTAGAAAAACTCCCGTCCTGATTCAGCTGCACCGGCAGGACAAAAGAACTCGTCCCTTCCGTGAGTGTCGTATCGATCGACTTGGCAAGATCGATGTCATTGAGAAGCGCGCCGCTGAGTCGCATCTTGCGCAGGCGCTCTTCTTTTGGATTGTCTGTCGTTCCTTCCGGTTCAAAGATGCGAAGATAGAAACTTCCGATGCTCTTCATGCCGGTACTCTCGAGGCCCATGGTATAAAGACTCAGCTGCAGATCGATCCCTGCAAAGATACGCGAGATGTTGAAGGACTTGTCTCCGCTCTTATAGTCGATGAGCAGAAAATACTGATCTTTTTGATCGATGCGGTCGGCTATACCATAGAGGGAGAAATTCTCTCCCTCCAGACGAAGCTCCTGCTCAAACTTCGAGGGGAGAAATTCAGTATTCATCAGATGCAGGCGGATGGCCTCTAGGACAAAGCGGCATACTGCTTTTGCCCTTTCAAGAAAGTACTCACTGGCAGCCGTCTCGCGAAACGGAGCGTACTGCTTCTTCTTAAGAAGTTCCTCGACGCGCACATCGAGGGCTTCATCGAGATTCGTCTGGCCAAGCACCATGTCTTTTACGACTTGTTCGACGATTTCGTGATAAAAGTTGCCAAGATCCGCCCGCTCCACGCGAAACACTTTTCTCTCTTGCGCCTTCAGGTCATGGCGCAGAAAATAGCGAAACGGGCAGGCCCTGTAGGTTTCGAGGGCGGTAGCCGACGTATGCAGGCGATCGCCCGTTTTTCTTTTGATCGGCGAAGGCGAGTCAGAGGCGTGAACTCTTTGCACCCAGTCTTTGAGCGTCTGGGGACGTACGCCGTGGATCATCTCTTTTCTCTTCTGCGCGTAGGCATTCATCGCATAGCGCAAACTGATGGTTTCATTCAACCAGTAGTGTTCATCAAGATAATTTTCGGAAGCGCCGGAGATCGGCTCTTTTCCGCTCATCTCAATGACTCTGTCTATATAGAGGGACGATAGTTGTTCGTTTCCTTCGATATCTGATAATGCGTAGCTTAAAAGCACGTGATCTTTTGTGAGTGCAAGCTGTGTGTAAAAGTCCAGCTCCTCTCCCTGCTCGCGAAGAAGTGGTAGATCAGTATATCCCGGCACCAATTCCGCCACCTTTTCTCGCTGCGTCTCTGCGAGCAGGAGATGGCGAGAATAGTCACCCGGTAATAGCCCTTCATTGACGCCGCAGACGTATAGCAGCCTCACGGGAGCCGCTAGGGAACGCGACAGATCGCTCAGTGCCACCTCAGAAGATGACGGCGGAATGATCGCCACACTTAGTGTTCCCAAGGCCGACTGGAGTCTTGTCAAAAAGCGGCTAAACGACACTTGCTCATCTGACGAGAGATAGGCTAGCTGCTCCAGGGCTTCATAAAAAGCGTTCCAGATCTGCGAGAGAACCATGGCTTCTTCAAAATGCGCGCTCTCCTGATATTCCTGCGCCTCCTCATCAATATGCGCGCTGAAGTTGAGCCTCTCAAGTAGCTCAAGCACCATGGCGCAGTATTCTTGCATAGTGGCCTGAGAGGGGAGTGATTCTGCCGCAAACGCTATCGGCAGGCTGAGATAGTCGGCACGTAAGGCCTCCACCTCGTCAGAAAAAGGCTCTGAAAAACCTTCTTTTGTAATCCCTTCTTTTAAGACGATGTTCTCAAAGACATCGAGTTCGTCCCAGCGATTAGGGGGAACGATGTTTTTTAGATAGTTCAGGGTCATCTCTGCTGGAAATCCTCTTTGCATGGCGCGAAGAAGCGAAAAAACCGCCTTAATCAATCGCGTATGCAAAATGAGTCGCCGCTCATCGCGAAACAGCGGAATCTCAAGCGTCGAGAAGACATCGGAAAATACCGGTCCGTATTGTGTCAGATCCGGGCTTAAGATGCGCACATCCTCAGGGCGAAGCGTCTTATCTTCACGCATTCTTCGGAGAATATCAAGGCCGATGTATTCCGCCTCGCTGTAAGGGTCCCTTGCCTCAAGTACGCTGACAGGAAAAGGTTCTTTCCTATAACGAAGTCCCGTCACCCCTCTTGCAAACTGAACAAGCGGCGTGTCCGGAGAAGAGATCGTCTCTTCCGTGACATGAGTGAAATAGCTTTTGAGGCGGTGAATAAACTCAAGAATCGGCGCATAGAGCTCTTCCTCTTCACAGGGAAGGGAGAGGTAGATGGCGCCTGTGTGCGCTTCCATCGCCTGGAGCATGCGAATCTCCGGGAGTCCGAGGCTCTTAAAGCCAAGGATCCAGATGCTGTGAGGTGAGTAGAGAGAAAAGCGATGGCCTTCTCTTTCGAACAGTTCCACACTCTGCTGCACATCGAAGTATTTGTCGCGAAGCTTCTCCAGATATGTGCGGTAGAGATGGTGAAGATCGATCAGACGCCTGTGGGAGAGGCTGTCGCTCTCTTCCCTCAATACCTCTTCAAGATCTTCGGGCATGACGCCTTCGCGAAGAAAACGCCCAAACAGGGTTCGGAGCTCTTCCAACAGACCTTCTCGACGAAAGGCCCGACCCAGTAGAGGCAACTCCTGTCTCTTTTCGCGAAGAATCTGTGACAGCAGGATGCGCTCCCCTGACTGAGTGATCAATTCGTTTCCGGAGAATATCTCTGTTGAGAGACGAGCGCGCATGCGCTCAAAGCTTGTCACTTCTTCAAAAAAAATACCCTGTTTCCCTGTCAACTCAAGATATTCTTTCTCCAAGGAGAGCGTATTTTGAGAAGGGGTGAGGAGGGTAGAAAAATGCTCCTGTAAGGCGATGCGCTGATAGATCTCGCGTCGTTTATGGAGGCTTTCTCTTCCTTTAAAGATATGAAGCACGCGAACCCCCTTTGTCACGGAATTGATAGATAAAGATCGACACGAGAAGTGTAAGCACCATCGTGATCAACAAAAACCCGCGGAAAAATCCCTCTTTTAAAAGCTGGATCAGGCGATGATCATATGTAAAGCCCCAATAGGGATTGTTAAAAAGCAATTGATGCATCCAAAGAAAGCTCTTCTCGAAAAATATGGCTGCCACGCCGAAGAGAACGAAGATCCCGCATGTGGTAAAGAGCTGACGGCGAAAGACCACTTTGTAGGAGTAGTTGAAAAGCCCAATGGCCAGCAGAATCAACAAACCCAGAAAAATTCTCCGCAGTTCGTGGAAGATAAATCGCACCTCCCACAAATGGAAAATTTCCTGAGCCAAAAACACCAGTTCGCCATCGACGACGACAAAGAGATTGTCACTTCTGGCAAAAAGATAATTTCGAATCTGCCATGTCACTTCTTCAATCTGTTCCGACGTCCAGGGAAGTTCTTCATAGACCCCGCTAATTCGATACAAAAACTGATAGGCGTAGCCAAAGTCAGCTAGGAAAAGGAAGATCCCTAAAAGAAGACAGAGACTCAGCGTAAAAGCAAGCAACCAACGCATACACGATCTCCCGGTAAAAGATTTCTTGTCTTTAAGTATAGCATACTCGCTGCGCCTGTTACCCCGGCGGCAAAAAGAAAATCGCAGGAACAACCGGCGATTCCTGCGAACAATAAATGGTGTTTTTTACCAGTTCTGTTTTTCATACTCCCTTCGGAGCATCGAGTACAGTCTCTGATCGAGAAACTTCCCTTCGTAGCAGTAGTTTTCTCTCAGTGTCCCTTCCCATATGAGACCGACGCCTTCATAGAGGTGGATCGCTCGCTTATTATGGGGATAGACATCGAGATAGAAACGGTTGAGCCCCAGATCATCAAAGCAGTGCTTGATCAGAGCGATGAGCGTCTGCCTGCCATATCCCCGATCTTTTTTTAGAAAAGCAAATCTTCTGAGAAGAAAGGTTTGGCTGTGAAAATCGAGCTGCACCATGGCATATCCGATCATTTCCGAGGGTTTCTCATCCACTTTGTCATAGATGGAAAACAGGCGAAAATTCTCATCTGTGCGGTGAAACTCGTGCTCTTCAAGCGTGCTGACAAACAGTTCGGGTCTGTTTTCGGGATGCTGTTCGATCTCCATAAGCAGGGGAAGTTCCTGCGCTTTGGTCGGTAGAAGAAACAGTAAAGGGGTCTCTAACACCGTGTCTCTATTATATTGTGAAGAGAGATGATCTCCGCTGCCTTCCTTACACATCTGCTTTTTCCTCAAGTTTTTTATGAAAAGTGCGCTCTACTTGGGGGCTTCGCAGCCGAGCACATTCCGGCATAGAGCTTCCGACAAGCGGTCGAACATACTCTAAAAAGGCTTTTGTCACGTGATTTCCCTTCTTATTGATAAATTCCTTGGGCATCACCTTGGTCTTGGCGGCGACGGATTCAAGAGGGACCAGATCATAGCGTACAGCGTAGTTTCCTGTGCGCTTGATCGCCACTGAACCACTGAGGCTGTCTCGGCCGAACTTTGCGGCCATTGCGCCGACTTCCCTCGCCTCTCTGGCATCGACATCCGACACGACTCCCATAAAAGAGCGCTGCGGATATCCATACGTATCTGCACGCACGCGCGTAATGCCGAGCTTGTCTTTGATCTCTCGGGAGAGCAGATCTCCTAGAGCGCCCGTGCCTGATAGCTGCACATTGCCGTGGTCATCGGCTTCTGCTTTTACGAGTTTGGTAATGACAGGGGTTCCGTCTGCGTCGCAGATGCCTTCACTGACAGCCACTACACAGCGGCCGTGTTTTTCGTACGCTTCTTTGACGTCTTTGATGAACTCTTCCATGACAAAAGGAACTTCCGGGAGATAGATAAGATGCGGTCCGTCGTCTTCAAACGTCCCTGCAAGAGCGCTTGCCGCCGTCAAAAACCCCGCGTGGCGTCCCATCACGATCCCCAAATAGACGCCTCCAAGGGAGCGATTGTCCTGATTCACGCCCTGAAAGGCCTGAACCACGTAGCGGGCGGCGGAGCCAAATCCCGGCGTGTGGTCATTTTCCATCAAGTCATTATCAATCGTCTTGGGGATGTGTACGGCAACCAAGTCGTAGTCCGCTTCATCGGCGAACTCTTTGACAATGCGCACGGTGTCGGAGGAGTCGTTTCCTCCGATATAATAAAAGTAGCGAACATCATGGTGACGGATCACCTCAAACATTCGATGGCAGTATTCCCGGTCCGGTTTGACACGGGTGGAGAGCAAACTAGAAGCCGGCGTGCATGCCACTCTTTCAAGATTTTCTTCGGTCTCAAAGTCGAGATCCAAAAAATTCTCGTTGACAATGCCGTCGACGCCTCGAAGTGCTCCGTAAACCTCCGTGACATTTGGATTTCTACGGGCTTCGAGAATCGCCCCGACGAGAGACTGATTGATCACCGCTGTCGGTCCTCCGCCCTGAGCAATGAGCATCTTCCCTTTCAAACTCATGAATAACCCCCTGAATAAATTGTTGTCACATGTAATGTCTTGGATACCAAAAGTATACCATTCTTTTCAACAGAAGAGTTTTCGGGTAGGATAGTAGCAAATAAAATGTTATGTGAGGCACCATGAAAATTATCGATGTTTGGAAGAAAAGAACCGAAAAAGGCACGCCGGAAGAACAGAATTACTTTTACTCATATTATCTAGATGAGGAAAAAGGAGCCTATGAAAAGCTTCTGGGAGAATATCCTGAAGTTTTTAAAGGAACTGTCGCCGAGCTCGCTACACACCTCGAGCTAGAAGAAGATCTGATGGGCGGATTTCTCGATGGAATCAATGACTCGCTGAAAGAAAAACTCCCGGTAGAAGAGTTGGAAGCGGACTCCGCCATTACTCTTGACATTGACCTAAGTTCTCTTTACTACAACATGCTGAGCGCCAAGGCAAAATGGCTCTATGAGCTCCCCGTCTGGGAAGATCTACTCTCCAAAGAGCAGCGTCTGTCCATCCGCTCCACCTTCCGCGAAGACACCACACTGCGCTCAAAGAAAATCGGAAGAAATGACCCTTGCCCGTGCGGCAGCGGTAAGAAGTACAAACACTGCTGCATGGAATAGAAAAGCTCTCAATAGAAGCAACGCTTCTCACCGCAGGGACCTACTCCCCTTGACCATGATCGGCATAAGCTACGTGGCGTAAACGTTTAGGAGTAAGCTATGAGATTTTATATTGTGGACGCATTCACTCAGGAGCTATTTGGAGGCAATCCCGCCGGCATTGTGCTCCTTGGAGAAAAAGAGTTTCCCGAAGAAATGGTGATGCAAAAGACAGCAGCGGAACTGCGCTACTCCGAGACGGCGTTTGTGCGCACCTTGGAATCAGGCACTTTTCACACGCGCTATTTCACTCCCGAAGCCGAGGTGGATCTCTGCGGACACGCAACGATCGCTCTGTTTCACGCTCTGTTTGAAGAAGGCATTATCCCTGAAGAAGGGACCTTTACTAATTTGTCACTCGCCGGACTTCTTGAAGTCACGCGCGCAGACGGCATGATTTTTATGGAAATGGGCGCTCCCGAATCTTTTGGGCGCATCGAAAACGCAAAGGCTCTTCGGGCACTGTATTCCGTGATGGGCATTCCCGAAGCAGTCGGATATCTAAAGGGAGGGCTCTGCCCGGAGATGATCTCCACCGGCTTACCTGACATTATGATGCCCGTAAAAGATGAAGAAATACTTCACGCTATAAAGCCTGATTTTCCTGAGCTATCCGTTCTTTCTGAAGAATACGACGTAGTGGGCGTCCATGCGTTTACAGTAGAGGCAACAGACGGACAAATCCATGTGCGAAATTTTGCACCTCGATACGCCATCGATGAGGAAGCCGCTACGGGCACGTCGAACGGTGCGCTGACGTACTACTTATATAAGAATGGACTTCTTAAAAGTGGAGATCGGAGCGTGTTTATTCAAGGAGAAGCGATGGGAAGACCCTCAGAGATCGTCAGCATCATTGAGGAAAAGGACAAGATTCGCATCGATATCGGAGGAAGAGCCGTCACACTTGCAACAGGAGACATCCTCCTTTAGTGATTACTTACCGATCCCCCAGCTTCCCCAGTAACTTGTAACATACCACTCATATACCATTAAACGTCTGCCTTTTCCACGACCTCCAATCGAAGCGTGGCTCCTGTGGGTAGATCTCTATTTCTAGCGCATGCTCCAGTACATGCGCTTTTTCATTTGCATTTTTCCATGTTCCAATGGTTGCACTCTGAAAAGACAATCACCTGAGCCTCAACGGGATAGAACGGTTTTAGAGCTGTCAATTTACTTCAGTTAAGTGAAAGATTATAATGAGCTTAAAGACATGTGAGGAGGTAGCCGTGATCAAGGTCAAATATCTAAGAAGCGACCATGTCGATGTCCACTTTGACGAGGTAAGCCAAGCTTTTTTACAATCCCTTTCTGAGGCATTTGGAGATGACATCGTCATCGATAAGAAAGAAGCCATCGAACCCGGAGAGCTTCCGCTTTTCTTTATCGCCTCCGGCGGCACGGAGGAAGTCTTTCTACGTAGATATTCTCATTTAACAGGTCCTGTCTATCTTCTGACCATGGAGAAAAGGAATTCTCTTGCCGCCTCCATGGAGATACTGTCTTACCTTCAGGAAAGAGGGATTCCCGGACAGATCTTACACGGAAGTGTAGAGGAACTGGCCTTACAACTCCATCTCATCTGCCGCACGCATTCTGTGAAGCAGACTCTGCAAGGTCTTCGCCTTGGAGTGACAGAGCCCTCCGGCTGGCTCATTGCCAGCAAAGTGGATCGAGAACTTTTGAAGCGGACCAGCGGGATCGAAATGATCGATCTCTCTATGGAAGAGCTCTGCGAAGAAATCGATAAAAAAGAGTATCCGCAAGACGCCCTCACCCGAGATCTTGCCTCTAAACAAGTGCCCTCGTTGGAACTAGAAAAAGCACTGCACGTTTATGGCGGCGTCAAACGGATAGCACAGAAGCACAATTTACATGGCATTTCCATCAAGTGCTTTGACCTCCTTGAGCCTTATAAGACTTCGGGATGCCTGGCGCTGGCACTGTTAAATGCGCAGGGGATTCACGCCGCCTGTGAAGGAGATGAGAGAAGCCTCTTATCCATGGCTGTGCTTGCCGAACTGACAGGCGAACCGATCTTTATGAGTAATCCCGCCAGACTCCACCAGGAAACGAGAGACATCGTGCTTGCGCACTGCGTGCTTCCACTGAATATGCCTCAAAAATACACCCTGATGACACATTATGAAAGCGGCATCGGTCTTGCCATCTCGGCCGATCTTTCCAAAGAGCGATACACACTCTTTAAAATGAAAGAAGACTTTCAAGAGTACGTCGCCATGGAAGGGACACTCATCGAAAATCTTCATGAAAGCGATATGTGCAGGACGCAGATCAAGCTTCGGATGGATGAATCGCTGGATTATTTCCTTAAAA
>DUVM01000156.1 GCA_012841045.1 Tissierellia bacterium
CACTTGGATAATGAACGCCTAGATAGAGGCGATTGAAGCACATGAGAAGGATGTAAAGTCCGGAGGGGAGAAAGATCCATTTGTTCTTTTTCTTTTTATAATGTCGAAAGGCCAGTGCCATGACGAAGAAGGAGTTGACCATGGCGTGACCGCTCGGGAAACTGAGTGTACGCTCGATGGCGATCGCTCCGATGGCGGGTCGGGCTCTTCCGACGGTGAGCTTCATCAGGTGATTGAGAAGCCAGACACTCAGGGTTGCCAAAGGTAGCAGCAGCGCTCGTCTTCCTTTTTTAGGATATTGTCTCCAGATCATCAGAAGGTTAAAAGGAAACAAAAATCCGACACTTCCAAGAAAGGCAACACCTCGCATGAAACTCGTCAGAAGTGGCGTTCTTGCAAGCGCGATGAGTGATAGCGCCGCATCATCCAAGCCGGTGAACATAAAAAGGGCGCTCAGTGAGGCCAGAAGCGCACTGATGGCCAGCAACGATCTTTTCATAAAACCTCCCAAATCATCGTAACAGGTACTGAGAATTGGGTAAAGGACATTCAACGTGATATGATACACACAGTTCGAGGAGGAGATATGGAACTAGAACGCATTCGGATGGACAAAAAGATGATCTTAGGGATTCCCTACAGAGGAGAAAACAAGGCCGACGCAGTGAGCGACCTCTGGGATCAGTTTTTTGAGCGGGTGACACAGTTAAGCGACTTTGAGCCGGGGACGGACTTTTATGCACTGAGTGAGCCGATTAAGGATGGACGTCTTCACTATCTCGTGGGCATTGAAGTGGAAAGTGTTCAGGAGATCCCAGAAGGTATGGAAATCTGGTATCTCAGGCATGAAGACTATGTTGTCTATGCGCACAAAGGAGGAAAGGAGAGTGTCCCGGCGTCATTTTCTTATATCTATTCCACCCTTCTTCCTGAAGCGGGATTTAAGCCAAGCGAAGACTATGATTTTGAAGTCTACACGCCGCATTACTATGAGAGAGACGAAGAGGACAGCATCGTGTATCTGTGCGTCCCGGTACTCTCAGAAGCGGAAGCGGGTCTTTCCACCGACTACACGGTGCTTCGGGATGAGCTGATTCCTAAGGGCATGGAGCCGATGGAAGAACCTGACGAACAGAACTTAGTAGCGGACAAAAAGAAGAGAGAATTCACATTCCTTGAAGACGACGAGATATTCCCCGCTGAAGTGCCTCCAAAAGGCCTTGGGGAAGAAGTGATTGCGTCCGAGGAGCCTGAGGAAGAACGAGACGATGCGCTCGCGCTTTCAGAAGAAGAGCGTTTTCCCATGGATATGCCCTCAGAAGAGTTGGCGCAGGACATGCTCGATGAAGAGGAGCGACACGCCGTGGTAAAGGGCAGTATCGATGCAATAGAAGAGGAAGCTGCTCCACTAGAAACAAATGAGGACGTCTCAGAGAACGTAGAGGAATTCACGGACATTGACGAAGAAGAATGGGTGATGCAGGAGTTTGATGTGCGTGAGGTGGAGGATTCAGAGGAAGAAATCCCCGTCGAATAAAGATTATCCATAGGAAGGATCCTTGTTTTAGGATCCTTTTTTGTTTTTTTTCATGAAATATCAGCAAAAAAATAAAAGTTTTGTTCACGCTTGCTATTCGTGGAAAGAATGGGTATAATAAATTAGCACTCACAAGTGACGAGTGCTAACGGAGGTTATAATGAATGCAGAAAGAATGACAAAGAGCGTGATAGAGGGACTCCATCAGGCCAGCTATCTCGCATCAGAATATGGAAATCCACAGATTGACACAGAGCATGTGCTACTGGGTCTACTTGACGACCCCGAAGGATTAGCAGGACAACTCTTGCGTACCAGCGGGGCGAATGTATCGCAGATTCGAACCGATCTCGAGGGAAGGATTGAAAGAAAAAGCAAAGTAACGGGTGATGCTTCCCTGTATTATTCACAGGAGCTCAACCGTCTCTTCATCCGTGCGGAAAAATCCGCCAAGCAGATGGGGGATGAATTTGTCTCTGTTGAACATCTGCTTCTTAGTATGTTGGAGATGGATGTAGAGGTGTCGCGGCTATTAAAGAACTACGGAGTGAGCGCTGAGAAGATTCGAGCAGCGCTAAAAGACATCCGCGGAACGCGCCGAGTCACCAGTGATACGCCAGAAGATCAGTACAACGTGCTAGAAAAATACGGACAGGATCTCACGCAGTTGGCCGCCGCCAACAAACTCGACCCGGTAATTGGGCGAGACGAAGAGATTCGCCGCGCGATCCGCATTCTCTCTAGAAAGACGAAAAACAATCCCGTGTTGATAGGGGAGCCGGGGGTCGGAAAAACGGCGATTGCAGAAGGGCTTGCACAGAGAATTGTCAAAGGCGATGTGCCGGATTCTCTTCTTAATAAGACCATTTTTGCTCTGGACATGGGCGCGCTTGTCGCCGGGGCGAAATATCGCGGGGAGTTTGAGGAGCGACTCAAAGCGGTTCTCGATGAAGTCTCTTCAAGCGAAGGAGAGATCATCATGTTTATTGATGAACTCCATAATATTGTCGGCGCCGGAAAAAGTGAAGGTGCCATGGATGCCGGCAATATGCTCAAGCCCCTTCTTGCTAGAGGGGAACTCAATACGATCGGCGCGACAACACTCGCAGAGTATCGAAAATATATTGAAAAAGATGCTGCTCTTGAGAGGCGCTTTCAGCCGGTCATGATCTTGGAGCCGTCTGAAGAACAGGCCATTACCATCCTTCGAGGGCTAAAAGAGCGCTATGAACTCTACCACGGCGTGTCGATTCAGGACAATGCCATCATCGCCGCTGTCAGGCTCTCAGAGCGCTATATCAGCGATCGATTCCTTCCGGACAAAGCCATAGATCTGGTGGACGAAGCCTGTGCGCTCGTCAAGACCGAGCGGGAGAGCATGCCTCAAGAGATGGATGATATCTCGCGAAAGATCATGACGAAGGAAATTGAGGCCGAAGCGCTGAAAAAAGAAACGGATGAACGAAGCGTTCTCAGACGAGAGGAACTCGCAAGAGAGATCAGTGAGCTTCGAGAGACCATGGATGTGCTCTCAAGTCGCTGGAATGCACAAAAGAAAGCCATTGAGCGTGTCAACGAATTAAAAGCCGAGATAGAGGAAACCCAATTTGCCATCGACGTCGCCCAAAGAGACTACAATCTTGAAAAGGTCGCAGAACTCAGCTATGGCAAACTGCCTCAGCTTCAAAAAGATCTAAAAGCCGCGCAGGAAGAGATGCAACAAGATGAGCATCAGCTTCTTCGTGAGACGGTCACCGAAGAGGAAATTGCCGGCATCGTCAGCATGTGGACGGGGATTCCGCTCGATAAACTCATGGAAGGGGAGAGGGAAAAACTTCTCAGCTTGGACGAAGAGCTTCATAAGCAAGTCATCGGTCAGGAAGAAGCGGTCTCGCGGGTCAGCGAAGCGATTCTGCGCTCGCGCGGAGGCGTCAAGGATCCCTCGAAGCCGATCGGAAGCTTTCTTTTCCTTGGCCCCACCGGCGTAGGAAAGACAGAACTGGCCCGCAGTGTGGCGCGCCTGCTCTTCGACTCGGAAAAAGCCATGGTCCGTATCGACATGAGTGAGTACATGGAAAAACACACTGTCTCTCGTTTGATCGGGGCGCCTCCGGGATATGTCGGATATGAAGAAGGCGGTCAGCTCAGCGAAGCGGTGCGCACACATCCCTACAGCGTCATACTCTTCGATGAGATTGAAAAAGCACACAGGGATATCTTCAATGTCCTCTTGCAGGTCCTAGATGATGGCCGCATCACCGATGCACAGGGACGAACGGTAGACTTTAAGAACACCATTATCATCATGACAAGTAATATCGGCTCGGCCGCGCTCTTACAGTCCATGGAGCAACACGGGCAGATTACTGAAGAGGTTCGCTCCGGGGTCATGGGAGAGTTGAATCACTATTTCCGACCGGAATTTCTCAACCGCCTCGATGAGATCATCGTCTTTCATCCTCTGAGCCGAGACAATATGACAGCGATCGTGGATCTGCTGGTAAAGGATATTCAAGAGAGGCTCGATGAGCAAGACATCAAACTGATCCTCTCTGATGAGGCGAAGGAACTTGTCATCAACGACTCCTTCGATGTCCGCTTCGGCGCTCGACCGATGAAGCGCTATCTGCAGCGACATGTGGAGACGCTTCTTGGACGAGAAATCATTCGAGGCACCATTGAAGAAGGTGACACGGCCAAGATCGATGTGGAGGACGGAAAACTGATCGTTTACAGAGCATAGGGAAATCCTGTGCTCTTTTTTTGTACACTTTTGAGTAAAGATAATGGATTGGAGCAGGTAAAGGCATGGTTTTAGGGTACAATAGTAGTAAATATGATGATTCCAGGAGGTATGTTGTATGGGATTGATTAAAGCATTAACAGGAGCCGTTGGTGGAGGCCTTGCTGATCAATGGGTAGAAGCTGTTGAACCCGATGAAATGGGGGAAGGCATCGTCTTCACAAAAGGTGTTTTTGTACGGCGCGATGACCGCCGCAGCTCCAATGTAAAAGGTAGCACCGATATCATTTCCAACGGATCACTGATCCATGTCTATGAAAACCAGTTCATGATGCTCGTCGATGGCGGCGCCATCGTCGATATCAGCGCAGAGCCCGGGATGTTCAAGGTAGATAATTCCTCAGCTCCTTCTGTCTTTAATGGAGAGCTTGGTGAATCCATCAAAGAAACCTTCAACCGATTCCGATTCGGCGGCACCACACCTCTTCGCCAACAGGCGTTCTATGTCAACCTCGCGGAGATCAAAGGCATTAAATTTGGTACGAGAAATCCGATCAACTATTATGATACGTTCTATAACGCCGAGCTGTTTTTAAGAGCGCATGGAACGTATTCTATCCGTATCACCGATCCGATTCTCTTCTACAAAAATGCCATCAGCAAAAATGCCACACGCGTCCACATTGATGAGATCAATGAACAGTATCTCTCCGAGTTTCTTGAAGGACTGCAAGTAGCCATCAACAGACTCTCCATGGAAGGCGAACGCATTTCTTTTGTTGTCTCGCAGAGCAACAAGATCAGTAAGTATCTAGCGGATGCGCTCGATGATCTATGGAGAGAAAAGCGCGGCTTTGAAGTTGAATTTGTGGGCATTGCTTCGATCAGCTACGACGAAGCTTCGACGGAACTGATCAATATGCGCAACCGCGGTGCCATGCTCCAGGATGCGTCGGTCCGACAAGGCTATGTACAGGGCTCCATCGCCCGCGGCCTCGAAGCCCTTGGCTCGAACGAAGGCGGCGCACCCGCTATCATGGGTATGGGCGTAGGCATGAATGTAGCCGGCGGCTTTATGGATTCTACTTCTCAGGCCAATATGGCGCAGATGCAGCAGCAACAGGCCCAACAAGCTCAACAGGGACAGGTAATGGCCGGAGTGGCCGCTGTCGCCGGTGGCTGGACATGCTCCAACGGACACGCAGGGAATGCAGGTAATTTCTGTTCCACCTGCGGGGAGAAGAAACCGGAGCAGGCAGCAGCCGGAGCAGGCGGATTTTGCACGAATTGCGGGCATAAATTTGAAGGGGAAAAACCCAAATTCTGCCCAGAATGCGGCCAGAGTCAGTAGGTTATTATGGCGACGACTTCTTTTAAATGCCCCAGTTGCGGCGCGGCGATAGCGTATGTGCCGGGCACGGATCATACAAAGTGCCCCTATTGCCAGAGCACGCATACACTTGAAGAACTCATAGCCAAACAAAAAGAAGAAGAAGCAAAAGTACCGTTGCAGCCTCAGATGTCAAAGGCCAAGCCAGAGATTGATCAGAGCGCTCTTCGTGAATACAATTGCAACAGTTGTGGAGCGCAGGTGGTGACAGATGACACCACCTCCTCCACGATCTGTTATTACTGCCACAACCCTGTGATCATTAACGACCGCATTTCGGGGGAGTTTCTACCCGACAAGATCTTGCCCTTTCAGATCGACAGGGAGACGGCAGTCAATCGCTTTTTGTCGTGGGCTGGTTCCAAGAGATATATCCCGAAGGATTTTACATCGGCTTCAAGTCTCGAGAAGATCACCGGACTGTATCTTCCGTACTGGGTAGCCCATGCAAAAGCCGACATGGACATTGAGGGCAGAGGGGAAAACTCCCGTACCTGGAGGAGTGGAAACACCGAGCACACGGAGACGAGCATTTATCATTTTGAGAGGCAGGGGACCATTGAGGTGGATAACATCTCCGAGCTTGCGTACAGCAAGTTCGACAAAGACCTGCTTCGCAGCATTGAACCGTATCATAACGATCAGAAAAAGGACTTCGCTCTTCCCTATCTGACAGGTTTTTTCGCTGAGCGCTATGACATCGGAAGACAAGATGTCGAGGGAAAACTCGACCGGCGCGCACAAGAGTATGCGTTGAAGCTGGCCAGAGATTCTTACTCGAAATATCAAAAGGTCAGAACAGAAAGAGAAATCGTCGATACAGAAATTGTCGGATGGGAATACACACTCCTGCCCACATGGGTTCTCACATATCATTACAATGGAAAAACCTATGTATATGCCATGAATGGTCAGACAGGGGAAGCGTTTGGAGAACTGCCGCTCAATCAGACGAAGTTAGCCCTGACATCCGGGATGATCTTTGCAGCGGTGGCGGCGCTGGTGTTTCTGGGAGGGTGGTTCATATGGTAAAGAAAATAGCTCTTTCAATCCTTCTGGTGATGCTCCTGATGCTGCCGGTCTTTGCAGCGGGAACCGGTGTCTACGATTACGCGCGCCTGTTTTCTGCCGAGGAAACGACGCAGATCGAAGAGATTGTCAACAAAATGCAGCAATCTCATGGCATCGACGTACTGGTGCTGACCATTGACGACGCATCCGGAAAGTCATCACGCATAATCGCGGATACATTCATTCTGACAAATGTCGGAACGGACCAGGATGCCACGTTGGTTCTTCTCAACATGGATGAACGGGAAGTATACATCTCCACGAGCGGACGAGCGATTGATATCCTGACAGATGAGCGCATTGAGCGCATTCTCGATGCCGTCATTGACAACGGCATGAAGACCGAAGAGTATGGATCTGCGGTGGTAGCCGCTCTTTCAAGGATCAACACCTTTTATGAGGCGGGTGTGCCCGCGGGCGGATACCGTGAGGAAGAAGCCGGACCAAAAGAGCCCACGATGCTCGATGGACTGGCCGGAGCCGGTAGCGGCGGAGCTCTTGGTCTGACGCACTTTCTGAGAAACCGAAAGAAATACCGCATGAAGACAAGACCCAAACCCTTTGCCTTTGCCTCTAACAGCATCATTCATTTTGCTGAGGGCAGTTCCGGCGATCGGTTGATTGATACGAGAAGAAGCAGTCGGGCGATTCCCGTCGTCAAAAGTTCTTCAAGCAGTGGTGGCAGCAGTATTGGACGCAGCACGACACATCGCACAGGCGGCGGTACCTTTGGCGGCGGCGGACGCAAGTTCTGACTTGACTCTTCCAAAGCAACACGTTATGCTGAAGATACAACAAATTAAGAATAAAAGGTGCTTATATAGAGAATAGGGAATGGGGTGTAAATCCCCAGCAGCCCCCGCTACTGTAACGAGGACAAGCTCGAATCCACCGGAAACGGGAAGGACGATGCGAGGATGAATCGGAGCCAGGAGACCTGCCTTTTTTCTAACAAAGTCAACTTCGGTGGGAAGTCAGACCCTTCTCCCCCTCGAAGGGGGTTTTTCTTTGTTGTATGCGCGCCCTAAGTGGAACTGTCTCCCGCAGTCCGTTGCCGACCCTCCCATTGGCATGAAGGGCACGCCCTCAGAAATACTGCGGTATTTCTGCTTTTTTTGGAGAAAACATGAGAAAACGGATTCGCCAAAAGAGTGTCCAGTCGACATCCATTCGTCTGCACTATCATCGCCTCAGTGGAAGCTTTACCCTCACGTATCCGAGGGGGCTCTCGAGAGCCAAGCGAGAGCAATACCTTAAACAGTGGGCGTCTTGGATGGATGAGCGCCTTCAACACGAGCCACCTCCGATCTATGAGGAGGGCAGTGTGGTGAGCATCTTCGGTCGCCAGAGAAAGATACGCTTTACCGAATCGGACGCGAAAAGAAAAAAGGCCGTCTTAGATGAAGGGCAGCTGACGCTTGTCGGAGCATTTCCAACAGATGTTTATGAGATGAAAGAGGCAGTGGAGAAACTCCTTGAAAAAGAACTGCTTTTGCGCGTCCTCCAGTGGAAGGAAGACTATGAAACGCTTCTGGAACTTCCTCCCGTCGAAGTGTTCGTCAGAGCGATGCGCTCGAGATGGGGGAGCTGTTTTCCGACACGAAAGAAAATTCATGTGAGCCGTTACCTCATATATAAAGACGAAAAGTTTATAAAGGAAGTCATCTTACACGAATTCGTGCATTTTCTATATCCGAATCACCAAAAAGGGTTTAAAGAAGCACTGAAACGGTATAGAATATAAAGTGAAGACAAAGCTAAGTGTATTTTCTATGCTCAAAAAAGGAGAACCTAATGAGAGAAGTTGTCATCGCCTCAGCGGCGAGAACCCCGGTCGGAAGTTTTGGCGGCGCTTTTAAAAATACGTCAGCCGTCCAACTCGGTGTCACAGCTGCCAAAGCAGCTATGGAGCGTGCAGGTATCACACCTGACATGGTCGATGAAGTCTATGCAGGAAACGTCCTCAGCGCCGGTCTCGGTCAGAATGTCGCCAGACAAATTGCTTTGGGATCTGGTATCCCGGTAGAAGTGCCCGCCATGACCATCAACATTGTTTGCGGCAGCGGACTTCGAGCAGTCAGTCTAGCTACACAACTTATCTCCAATGGCGATGCCGATATCGTCCTCGCCGGAGGAACCGAAAACATGAGTCTTTCCCCGTACCTAGCTCCCTCAGCCCGCACGGGCGCTCGCATGGGCGATACAAAAATGGTCGACTCGATGATTCACGACGGACTTTGGGATATCTATTATGATTACCATATGGGCATCACAGCGGAAAATGTCGCTGAACAGTTCAATATTTCTCGCGAAGCACAAGACAAATTAGCTGCCACCTCGCAAAATCGTGCGGAAGCCGCACAAGAAGCAGGATACTTCAAAGACGAAATTGTTGCGGTAGAAGTGCCTCAGAGAAGAGGAGACCCAATCGTCGTAGCAGAAGACGAATACATTCGTAAAGGCGCCACGGTCGAAGGCATGCAAAAACTTCGCCCTGCCTTTAAAAAAGACGGAACCGTCACAGCAGGAAACGCGTCGGGCATCAATGACGGAGCAGCATTTGTCGTCGTTATGAGTAAAGAAAAAGCTGACGAACTCGGAGTCAAACCACTTGCCACCGTAAAAGGTTATGCCACAGCCGGCGTAGATCCTTCCATTATGGGAATTGCTCCCATCTCTGCCAGCAAAAAAGCGCTTGAAAAAGCCGGCTGGTCAGTAGAAGATCTGGATCTTGTCGAAGCAAACGAAGCTTTTGCGGCACAGGCTCAGGCAGTAATCAACGGTGTCGGATTCGACCCGGAGAAAGTCAATGTCTCCGGTGGTGCGATTGCTCTTGGTCATCCGATTGGAGCCAGCGGCGCTCGTATCCTTGTCACACTGCTTTACGGCATGAAACGTCTGGATGCGAAAAAAGGTCTGGCTACCCTCTGTATCGGTGGAGGCATGGGCACGACACTTCTCGTTGAAAGAGAATAATCACGTAAAAATAGAAGGCCTCCCACTGGAGGCTTTCTTTATGCACTCATTAGACAATCTTTTAAAGGAATTGTTAGATCAAGAACACCAGATTTAACAGGCTCAGGCTTGCAAAATTCTGAGAAAGTGTTAAGATTTTAACTGTTAGAGGTTTTGTCTAAGAAAACATTATTTAAGGAGGAGTCGTGGAATTTGGACTTTCGAATGAGCACACGATGCTCAGAAAATTGTTTCAGGACTTTGCACAGGCTGAAGTAGAGCCGATTGCTGCAGAGGTCGACGAAGAAGAACGTTTCCCAAGAGAAACCGTCGAAAAAATGATGAAAATGGGCATGATGGGCATCCCCTTCGCCAAAGAATATGGTGGAGCTGGTGGTGACCAACTGGCGTATGTACTGGCAGTAGAAGAGATGTCAAGAGTCTGTGCAACCACAGGCGTCATTCTCTCGGCCCATACGTCCCTTGCCGGATACCCCATCGAAAAATACGGTACGGAAGAGCAGAAGCAGAAATTCCTCGTTCCGCTAGCCAATGGAACAAAACTGGGTGCTTTCGGCCTGACCGAACCAAACGCCGGAACAGACGCATCTCAACAGCAGACAACAGCTGTTCTCGATGGCGACGAATATGTCCTCAACGGAACGAAGATCTTTATCACCAACGGCCAAGAAGCGGATATCTACATTATTATGGCCATGACCGATAAATCGCAG
>DUVM01000024.1 GCA_012841045.1 Tissierellia bacterium
CATTGAGTCTCTCTTTGAAAAAACGCGTTCCAAAGGCTATGGTGCGGCGACATTGGAAGTGCTCTCAATCATCGCATATGAACAGCCCATCACAAGAGCGCAGATCGACCATCTGCGGGGAGTCAGCAGCGATTACTCGCTGCGACTTTTGCAGGATCGCGGCCTGATTGAAACGCGGGGGACACTTGATGTCCTTGGCAGCCCACGGCTTTTTCGAACAACGGAGAAATTCCTTCGCGACTTTTCCCTCGCTTCTTTAGATGAGCTCCCGGCGGTGGAACGATGAGACTGCAAAAGTATCTGGCCCATCGAGGCGTCGCGTCGAGAAGAAAAGCCGAAGAAATGATCCGAGAAGGGGTCGTCTGTGTCAATGGAAAGACAGTTACAGAGATGGGTTTTCTCGTAAGTGATCAAGATGTGGTGACGGTGAACGGGAGAGACATTCCACAACAAAGGGAAGAAAAAAAGACGTACGCCTTTTATAAGCCGCAGGGTGTTATCAGCAGCACCAAGGATACAAGGGGAAGAACCACCGTGACGGATTTCTTTGACGGAAATGAGCGGCTCTATCCTGTTGGACGGCTTGATTATCTCTCCGAGGGACTTCTTCTTGTGAGCAATGATGGCGACTTGGCGCTGAAACTGACTCATCCACGCTACGAGCACTCCAAACTCTACGAAGTGCACACGGACAGGCCACTGCTCGCCGAAGAAATCGATCGCCTCCAGAAGGGGGTAGTCATCGACGGCTATCGAACGCAACCGATTGAGATCGAAACAGCGGGGAAGAAGTTTTATCGCATCACCCTATTTGAAGGGAGAAATCGACAGATCAGAAAGATGATGGATCTGTTGGATGTCAAGGTAGAGCGCTTACTGCGAACAGAAGTCGCCGGCGTGAAGCTGGGAAAGCTAAAGCCCGGTGAGTGGAGAGAATTGACAAAAAAAGAGTTGGATCAATTCGACCAACCCACAGAATAAAAAGGATCTGAAACGAGGATCCTTCTTTTTTCATAGTTTTTATTTTTTCGATTGCTGACGAAGCGTCACGTGAAAGGATCTTCCGTCTACTTGGACATGGAAGACTTTTTCATTTTTGGCAGAGAATTCAGGCTCACCAATCGTGATCAATTGATCTTCAAGCTGCCCGAAGAACGAGCGGTAGCGTGCGTTGGCATCCTGTGCGCTGATGGCCTGAAAGCGGACGCGGGATCCCGGAGGCATCTGTGCGAGCGCACAGATATCTTTCGCTATGACAGTGGCAATCTTCGTGTAGCCGCCGGTGGTGCCTCTGTCGCTCAGTAAAATGATGGGAAGACCATTGCCGGGAACCTGGATGCTTCCATGGGAAGTGCCATCTGAAATAATATCAGCTCCCTTTTTATGCTCGAGAGGCGGACCGTCTAGTCGGTAGCCCATGCGATCGGATGCAGAGGTGATGGTGTACACAGAGTTAAAAAAGGTGTCGATGCCTATACCTGTAAAATGATTATCCTGTGGTCCGAGAAGGACACGCAACGTCCTCTCCTTAGAAAAGACAGGAATCCTTTCTTTTCGAAGCATCCGCTGGGGAACTTCTTTTTTGATCTCACCGAGAGAAATGACGTCGTCTGCCTGGAGCTTTCTTCCATGTAAGCCACCTAACTTACTCGGCAGATACGTTGATTTTGAGCCCATGACAAGAGGGACATCAAGCCCCCTGCTAAAAGCGATGTAGTTATACAGTCCTGCACTGACAGGCTCCATTTTTAGTACATCGCCTTTTTGGACTTGAAGGCTATGCCACATGGAAACGGGTTGATCATTGATCGTGACGTTGGCCTGTGCCCCCGTGATAGAAATCGTCTCATCACACTGAAACAGAAGATGAGGTCCTAAATAGCAGGTCTCAATCACCGCCGCATTCGCGTCGTTTCCGACGAGCAGATTAGCAATGTTCATGCTGAACTTGTCCATCGCTCCGGCGGGAGGGATTCCGTATTGCATATAGCCAAAGCGACCTCCGTCTTGAACCGTGCTCAAAAGTCCCCCGTGGAGAATAAGAATGGCATTATCCATGACGACGCTCTTTCTTTTTTAAGAATTGGATGACATAGCGGTCCGATGCAAACTCTTCTTGAATGCGAACGAATTCTTCTTCTGTGATGCTGATAAATCGGATATAGTCTCCGGCCTTAAAGAGGACCGGAACCTTTTTTAACGGGTCGAACATCTTCAGAGGCGTTCGCCCAATCAGCTGCCAACCTCCCGGTGAATCCACCGGATAGATGCCGGTCTGTGATCCGGCAATGCCCACGGATCCTGCGGGGATTTTTGTGCGAGGCGTCTCCAGGCGGGGTGTAGAGATTCTCTCATCCATTCCGCCGAGGTATCCGAATCCGGGTGTGAAACCCAGCATATAAATTAGATAATCTCTTTCGGAGTGAATACTTATAACTTCTTTTGGAGTAAGTCCGCTGTGTTTTGCTACAAACTCAAGGTCGGGTCCATACATCCCTCCATAAAGTACTGGGATCTCTATGATTTGCGCATCGTCGTAGCTTTGCATCAAAAGGCTCTTCTCGATCTCCTTTAGCTGCTCGATCAGATGGTCCACATCTGTCACAAGAGGAGAGTAGAATATTTGCAGAGCACAGTAAGTAGGAAGTATGTCTATGATCTGAAGAGCGGGAGTCTTTTCAATCGCGCTGACCATGGAGCGGATTCGGGCATTGATCAAAGGATCTATGATATCTCCAAATTGCATGACGAGGGATTGATCTCCCGCCGGATAAAAGAGAGCGTGCTTAAATATCATGTTCACTCCAAAGTTGAGGGGATCGTGCAAAGAGGGCAGGTTTACGAAGTTTCTAAGAGACTGTCAAATCTGTACTAAATAAATGAGTCAAGGTTCTGTACCTTGATTCCGCTTTTTTCAAGCTCCAAACGAATCGACTCGACAAATGCAACTGCTTGCGGATTGTCTCCATGGACACAGATGCTGTCGGCTTGAATTTCAATCGTCTTCCCGGTCACAGTCTCCACCTTTTTCTCGAGCACCATGCGTTTGACTCTCTCTAAGGCGATCTTTGGGTCATGGATCATGGCGCCCGGAAGGCTGCGAGGGACGAGCGTCGCATCGTCATTGTAGCCGCGATCGGCAAAGACTTCATGCGCCACTCTCATGCCCCTTGCATGCGCAAGGGCCAGTAGGGGAGAGCCGCTTAGTCCCAGGAGAATCAGGCGGGGATGGTAGGAAAGAAGTGCATCAATGATCGCAGAAGCAAGACGCTCGTCCACGCTGGCGGTGTTATAGAAGGCACCGTGAAGCTTCACGTGCTGGAGATTTCCTCCGGCAGCCTTGGCAAACGCCTCTAGTGCACCGGTCTGGTAGAGGGTATAAGCAGCCGCTTCTTGCGGTGTGATGTCCATATGTCTTCTTCCAAAAGAGAGCAGGTCCGGGTACCCCGGATGTGAGCCGACGGACACGCCCTTTGTCAAGGCGTTCTGGACCGTCTTTTGCATAATCAGCGGATCGCCTGCGTGCCATCCGCAAGCAATGTTGGCAGAGGTGACATAATCCAAGAGCTCAAAATCATGTCCTGAGGTGTATTTTCCAAAACCTTCTCCCATATCCGAATTCAAGTCTACATAGATGCTCATGCTCCCTCCCAGGTATTTGCTATCTTCAGTATATCACTCCGTCACAGAGCGCTGAAGTAGCACATTAAAAGGGATGGAGTGAATCTTTTTCTTTTCTGTAATGATGGAGAGACGTCGGTAAAAAAGAAAATGATTTGTCTGAAGAAAATGAAATAATAATTTCATTTTGCTTGAAATAAAAATAAATGCAATTTGAATTGCGTATTTCAGAAAAAGTGATAAGATAATAACAGGTAAGGAGGGCTCATTTGAAAAGAGAAGATCTACAACTTCTTCAAAAAAGAGAGTGGTGTAAAGGATGCGGCATTTGTGTCGCCTTTTGCCCTACGAAAGTACTTATTATCGACACAGACGACAAAGTGACCATAGCAAACGAAGACGCCTGCATAAAGTGCCGCCAGTGTGAACAGCGCTGTCCGGACTATGCCATATTTCTAGAGGAGGCAAGCGATGTCTAAAGCTGTCTTGATGCAGGGGAATTGGGCTTGTGTGGAAGGCGCTCTTTATGCCGGGATGCGTTTTTATTCAGGTTACCCGATCACCCCGTCGACAGAGATTGCTGAGCTGAGCGCTCAAAAACTCCCTCTATACGGAGGAAAGTTTATTCAGATGGAAGACGAAATCAGCGGCATTGCAGCAGCGATCGGCGCTTCCATTAGTGGAACAAAGTCCATGACGGCGACAAGCGGTCCGGGCTTTAGCCTCAAACAAGAAAACATCGGCTACGCTGCCATGACAGAAGTCCCGCTGGTGATCGTCAATGTCATGCGGGTCGGACCCTCCACGGGTCTTCCGACAGCAAGCTCCCAAGCCGATATCATGCAGGCGAGATTTGGCTCCCACGGAGATTATCCCATTATTGCCGTTTCGCCTAACTCCGTCACGGAGACCTTTACATTGACGGTGCGTGCCTTTAACTTAGCGGAAAAATACCGCACACCGGTGATGTTTTTGACCGATGAGACCATTGGTCATGCCCGAGAACCCATCGTACTGCCAAAACCCGGCGAACTGCCAATTTATGATCGAGTTCAGCCGGCCGATGGGGAAGAGTACATGCCGTTTCGCGTTGAACCCGGAGAAATCGTCCCCAGAATGCCGGCGTATGGACGAGGCTTTCGATATAATATGTCAGGCCTTTTCCACACGGAGACGGGCTTCCCTTCGAACTCTCCTGAAAATGCGCAGGCACAGATCGACCGCATGTTTGCCAAGATCTACGACAATGTAGACGACATCGTCACGTATGAAGAATTTGAGCTTGACGATGCGGAACTGGTCTTTGTGACATACGGTTCCACCTCTCGCTCTGTCATTCCGGCGATCAAGAGTCTTCGCAAGCAAGGTTATAAAGTAGGTATGTTCCGAGCCATTACGCTCTGGCCTTCGCCTGCCAAGCAGATTGAAGCACTTGCTGAGCGGGTCAAGCACATCGTCGTGGCGGAAATGAACCGCGGGCAATATCTCCAAGAAGTAGCTCGCTTAGTGAAGGGGAAAGTTCCCGTCACACACATTGGACGAGCAAACTCCGAGATCTTACTGCCAAGTGAAATAGAAGCTTTGGCAAAGGAGGTGCTCTCATGAGAAGCAGCCAACTCGTTGAAAAGTATTTTCGAACTAAGAACCTGCCGCATATCTGGTGTCCGGGCTGCAGCTTAGGGATCGCTACACGCTCTCTCGTTGTTGCCATCGACGAACTGGGTCTCGATAAAAACAAGACCGTCATCGTCTCCGGAATCGGATGTTCTTCCCGCGCTGTCGGCTACTTGGATTTCAACACCATTCATACGACACACGGTCGTGCGTTGGCGTTTGCCACCGGAGTGAAGCTGGCAAACCCAGAACTTCATGTCATTGTTATTTCGGGAGATGGGGATGCCAGCGCCATTGGGGGAAATCACCTCATCCACGCCGCTAGACGAAACATTGACTTGACCCTTCTGATCTTTAACAACAATATCTACGGCATGACAGGCGGACAGTTCTCACCGACAACGCCACATGCCGCACTCGGCACCACCGCTCCTTTTGGAGTCGTCGAGCAGCCGTTTGATCTTGTCAAACTCGCTGAGGGAGCCGGCGCGACCTATGTCGCCAGAGGTACTGCGTTTCATGTCAATCCCTTGGTGAAGTATTACAAGAATGCCATTGAACACAAGGGCTTTAGCATGGTCGAG
Source organism: Tissierellia bacterium (assembly GCA_012841045.1). Taxonomy (GTDB): domain Bacteria; phylum Bacillota; class Clostridia; order Peptostreptococcales; family Acidaminobacteraceae; genus DUVM01. The sequence goes on from DUVM01000024.1 coordinate 5,820, forward strand.
ACCATCTGCATCTGTCCAACCTATTATGGAAGGCAGAATAAATCAGGTACTGCCGTGCAGATGATGCACTGGTTGAAAGATAGCTTCGTGCTAAATACTGCTTATGATAAGATGCCCGAAGAAAAACGCCAGGGAAAACATGTCTATGGGGAATTTGTCAAAAAAGATCTCCCTGAATATGTAGAAGAGTACGTGGGCATCATTGAGCGCCTGAAGGGAGAAGAAGATGCATAAGGAAATCCGACTGACAGGAAGCGGAGGGCAAGGCGTCATTCTCATGGGAATTATTCTCGCCGAAGCGGCAGTGGAAAAAGGACTTCAGGCGATTCAGTCGCAGAGTTATGGACCGGAAGCCAGAGGCGGCGCCAGTAAATGTGAGGTCATTCTCAGTGATCAGCCGATTGATTTTCCGAAGGTGCTTGAACCTAATATTCTTGTTGCCTTGACGCAAGATGGTGCGAACAAATATGCACACGGTCTCGGTGAAGATTGTCTGGCTATCTTTGATGAGAGTGTGGAGGTTCCTGAGAATCTGGGGACAAAAAATGTCTTCTCATATCCAATCATCGAAACAGCCAGAATTACGCTGGGAAAATCGATTGTCAGCAACATCGTCACGCTTGGTGTCTTCTGTGAATTGACAGATATTTACACTCGTGAAGAGCTGTTGTCTGCCATACTTCAACGCGTTCCCAAGGGGAGCGAGGTCTTGAATGAAAGGGCTTTTGATGAGGGGATCAAATTGGTACGGAGAGCTTAAAGAACGAAAAAACAGCGTATTCGATGCGATAGAATCTCATTACCCGACGCTCAGTAAATCGCAGAAGAGGATTGCCGATTATTATATGCACAATTATGATCAGGCAGTCTTCATGACGGCGAAAAAATTGGCGCAGAAGCTGAACACAAGCGAGTCGACCGTCGTCCGCTTTGCCGTGAGTATCGGATACGACGGATTCCCTCATCTTCAGGAACATCTGAGAGACTCGATTAAAAACGTCATGACCACCAAGCAGCGTCTAACGACAAAAAAAGAGCCTCGTTCGCTCGGAGACAATATCCGAAATTCTTTTGCGCGCGATCTTCAGGACATTAAGATGACGCTCGATGCGCTGAATGTGAAGAATGTCGAAATGATTGCCAGAAAAATCATGCAGGCGAAGAGGGTGTTTGTGATCGGCAATCGTTCGTCGAAGATAATAGCAGACTACCTAGTCTACTATTTGAACTTTTTCCACGCAAATGTCCACGCCTCTCATCACGGGGTAAACGAGATCTTTGAGCAACTTCATCATCTGACAAAAGAGGACATGGTCATCATCGTCAGCTTTCCCCGCTACACAAAGCGCACACTTGAAGTGGCTGAATTTGTCCATCGGATGGGCACCCCGATATTTGCCATTACAGATGCGCAGGACGCGCCGGTTGTCAAATTTGCCACGTATGAACTGTATGCAAGCTACTCATTTGACTCATTCATCGACTCGCACGTGGCGCCGATGTCACTTGTCAATGCACTGATCACTGCGATTGCCTATGAGAACTTTGAGGATGCGACACAGAGACTGCAAAAGCTCGAAGAACTCTGGAAGCAATACGGAACCTACTATTATGGATAGGGGAGGGAAAACCTCCCTTTTTTCTTTCCTGTCTCTTTGCTATAATATGGCAGGAGGCTCACATGCAGATTGCAATTGACGGACCTGCTGGCTCGGGTAAGACGAGCGTCGCGCAGGCCTTGGCAAAAGAACTTCAATTTACCCACCTAGACACGGGGGCGATGTTTCGCGCGCTCAGTGTGGTGTTGAGTGAAGAAGAGATCAGGGAAGAAAAAGATATCGAAAAGCGGTTGAGCAGAACGAATTTACAGATGATCCCCGACGGGGTGTCAATAGATGGAAGACATTTAACAGACGAACTGAGAACGGAGACGATCGATCAAGAGGTCTCCTACTATTCGCAACTGAAAGTTGTCCGCGACTGGCTTCTTGCCAAACAACGGGAATTGGCCTCTGAGCTTGATGTCGTGATGGACGGAAGAGACATTGGGACGGTGGTGCTCCCCAAGGCGGAAGTCAAGGTCTTTCTCACTGCGTCAAAAGAAATCCGCGCTCTTCGCAGGGCTCTACAGACGAATCGCATGGACGAGTATAGCGAGATTCTTGCAGACATTGAACGCCGTGACCATATTGATTCCAAACGAGCGCTGGCGCCCCTGAGAGCAGCCGATGACGCCTATGTACTGGACACGACAGAACTCAACTTTGACGAGGTGCTCGAAAAAATCAGACATCTCGTGGAGGAGAAACGTTGAAAACATTTCTTAGAAAACTGATCGGTTGGATTTTTCGCATCCTATGGAATATTGAAGTCATCGGTGCGCAAAATCTTCCTCCGGATGAACCCATGATGATTGTCGCCAATCATTCGCATGTTTTTGATCCGCTTCTTATTTCCACTGTTTTTCCTTATAACGCGACAGCGATGGCCAAAGCAGAGTTGTTCC
>DUVM01000157.1 GCA_012841045.1 Tissierellia bacterium
AAAGCTCGCTTTTTTGAAGAAATGGCCGAAAACAAGGTATTTCCTCACACGTCTCAGCCTTCACCTCAAGACTATCTGCCAATATTTGAGGAAGTAAAAGAGCAGGGTGACAGTCTTGTTGCTGTGCTAATCTCCTCAGGTCTGAGCGGCACTTATCAAAGTGCTGTCCTTGCCAAAGAAATGGTGGACTATGAACACATCTATCTCGTTGATTCTCGAAACGCCTCTTCCGGCGAGCGGATTCTTCTTGAAGAAGCCTGTCGCATGCGTGATGAAGGCGTCGAGGCAAAAAAAATAGAGCATGAACTGACTTTTCTTTTGCAGAGAATTCGCTTGGTAGCCATTATTGATGACCTGGAAAATCTCCATCGGGGTGGAAGACTGACGAGACTGCAGACCAATATAGGGAAATTGACGAACCTGAAACCTATTATTACTCTGGATGCCATGGGAAAAATCCAGGTGCTGGGTCGCTACATGGGAAGAAACCGTGCTGACGCCCATCTGTTAAAATTCATAGAAGAAAAGAATTATGATCCGGAATTTGGCCTGTATTTTGTCTATGCGGCCGATCCTGTCAACAGCGACAAATTGATCGAGAAAGCCAAGAATCGTTTCGGAGAAGACATCGTCAAGAACGTCACCCACTTAGGTGCCACCATCGGCGCGCACGCCGGTGCGAGAGCGTATGGAGTCTTTTTCGTAGAACGAGAAGAGGCAAATGAACTATAAGAAGAAATAACCTAACAAGGCGCCCGCGGCAATAAGCCAAAGGGCGTCTATTTTTTTTGTCCGAAGAAGCGCAAAAGAGATAGCGGTTATACCGATCGTCAAGGGATGGGTAAACACGCTCTTGGTTAAAATCACGCTTGTATATCCCATGAGAGCAAGAGAGCCGATATTGATCCCGTCGAGTAGGAGCGAGAGTGTGGACGACTTCCTCAGCTTGTCGGTGATCTTTACTAGGAGAGCGACAAGAAGAAAGGAAGGAAGAAAGATGCCCAGTGTCGCCATGACAGCTCCCCAAGCCCCAGCCAGTTGATAGCCGACAAATGTCGCAGTCGTAAAGAGCGGTCCCGGCGTCAGTTGTCCGATCGTCACCGCATCAAGTAGCAGAGCAGAACTGAGATAGCCGGTTTCAACTAGCTCACTTTGCAGATAGGCAATCAGGACATACCCCGAACCGTACAACAACGCACCGATTTTAAAGAATCGGAGAAACAATTCGCTGATCCCGATGCTCCCTGCGCTGAGAAGAAGAGAAGGAAGCGCCACAGATCTTAAAGAGCTCGCTTTTTTCATCAACCACGTCAGAGCAGCACAGATAGCAAGAATCGCAATTTCACTGATTCCGAAGTATCTGGCAATCAGAGCGACAACGAGCACACCGTAAAGCACGGGTCTTTTTAAAGCACTTTTTCCAAGGTTTAGCAGTGCCTGCAAGATAATTGCAAAGATGACCGCTTGCATCCCCAAAAGGATCGAGGGAAGAAAACCCAGATCATTATACGTAGAATAGAGTCTTGCCAAGAGAAATACGAAGAGAAAAGCGGGGAGGATGAACGCACTCCCTCCTAACAGCAAACCCGCCCAACCGGCTCGTTCGTACGATAATTGGATGGCTAGTTCGGTGGAATTGGGGCCGGGTATCAGATGGGAGGCACTGAGGAGATCGAGGAAACGCTCTTCTGTCACCCATTTGCGTTTTCTCACAATTTCTTCCTGCATCAACGCGGTATGTGCCGCAGGTCCCCCATAAGATAAAAACCCCAATTTAAGAAATAGAAGGACCACTTCACGAAGATGACCCTTTTTATTATTCATGATTGGTTGCTCCTTCATTGAATTCACCTTTTACGTGTTCGTCAAAACACATACCCAAAAGAAGACATAAAGCCCCTACAGCCTACTTCATATTAAATAGAGCCCTATTTTAAACTCGAAATGCCTTCGAATGTGTACCACTCAAAAAAATATGGGAATAAATAATAAAGAAGAAGGATCTCAAAAGACATGGAGGACTAAGGCGAAATGAAGGATCCACTTTTTGTAAAAAACAAACAGCAACGAAGAATATTTATGTGGGGAGTGGTGATATTGTTCTGTATTGGAATAGCTTATGCATTTTATGTGGTTCAGACCAGAAAGCTATTTTTGGGCATTTCGCCTTTTCATTTGTTTACGCTATATTCTGCGTGGTGCGTGGTCGCAAGTTTGTGGTTAGATCGTTACTTTTCAACACTAACATTGGTAGGGATTTTAGGGATAATAACAACAGTTTTGAGCATACGTTTTCTTTTGCCGAGTTTGGGGATTTCATTTTAATTAATAAACACTAACGGCTTTATTTTTTACCATTAGACTATTCTAATTCGCATTAGCTGTCCCAATAGGTAAAACGAACATTTTACTTCAAATACGAGAAATCAGGCAGTTTCAGCTGTGAGGATTTTATGAGGTTGTAGTACTTCAAATAAAATGTATGGGTTGTCGATGAAAGACCTGAATGAGAAAGAAGTGTTCAGAATAGGCATTGGCTCCCTTGAGATGGAAGCGTGGTGCTGCAAAAGAAATGTGCGAGAATGATACTTAAGGATTCACGCGTGCCTTCAACACAAATGTTCCATCTCATAAGTTAGGCTGTTAAGAGTTTCTACTAGCGAATGAAAAATGAAATCCCAACGCCGCTTATATGCAACGTTATGGCTTGGAGCGTTTGGTAAGGTCGTGAGGTAGATAGCAGACGTTTTGTGTTAGAATACTCATGTGCGATGGATTCCTTTCTATCCTTGTGAGTAGTGGTATACAAACAGGATATAGAAAAACGTCGCTCGTTTCTATTTTTAAGTCTCACATCAATTGTAACCCTACAATCTAGCGAAAAATGCCATACATTGACACTTGCAATAGCAGAGAAATCATAGTATATTGTATGAGCCTTGCTACTGTGGCTCAATGGTAGAGCAGCTCACTCGTAATGAGCAGGTTGTCAGTTCGATTCTGACCAGTAGCTCCATAACAGGACGTAGAGATCCCCATCCTCTGCGTCCTTTTCTATTTCCTCGATACATTAGTTCATCACGTGCTACTATGAAATAAGAATTTATGTAACCCACGAGAGTGAAATTACGCTATATAGGGTGAAGGCCTGAAACATATGCCGGAAGGAGGTAACAGATTGGATGATGCAAGAATTGTAGAACTTTATCTATCCAGAAACGAATCTGCTATTTCTCAGACAGCAGAAAAATATGGCTCGAAGCTCCGGCGAATAGCATATAGCATTCTCAACAATCAGGAGTCCGCTGAAGAAAGCGAAAATGATACGTATCTCGAAGCATGGAACCGCATACCGCCCCATGAGCCAAGAACATATCTTTTTGCTTTTCTCGGAAGAATCATACGCCACTTGGCGATCGATGAGTGCCGTAGAAACGCGAGCCAAAAGCGACACGCCTTATTCTATGAACTGACGCAGGAAATGCAAGAGTGTATCCCCGGAAAGAGCGACGTTGAGGGAACCTTTGCAGCGGACGTGCTAAGCCAGGTCATAGATGCCTTTTTGGATACATGCTCTGAGGATCAGCGAAACGTCTTTGTGCGAAGATACTGGTTTTTTGACACGATCACAGAAATCTGCAAAAGATATGGCTAATCCCAGAGCAAGGTGAAAGTCATGCTGCTTCGCACGAGAGAAGGTCTGCGAACGCATTTACAAAAGGAGGGCTATACGGCATGAAAAAATATGATCTTTTGGATGCGGTGGGAGGCATCAAGCCTGCATACATTGAATCGGCTGATAAAAGTAAAAAAGTAAGAAAAAAGCATACTTGGAAAGCACTTGTTGCCCTCGCTGCATGTCTGTGCTTGGTTGTTCTTTCGATACAGCTGCTCCCAAAAGTCTTGGGAGGAAGAACAGGCGACGGTAGCAACGCAGGGGATCATCTATTAGCTGATGGCTCCTCTGAATTTATGTCTTATAAAGGGCCGGTCCTTCCATTGTCAGTGCTAAAAGGTGAAGATCAGGAAAACTTGTCAGTCCATCGCAAGATCCTCTATGACTTTTACTTGCTGAAGGACAAGCAAGAGAGAGATAAAGCCAATCTCAGCTTTGTACAAGTGAAAGATATTTACCGAGTGGAAAACACAGGGAGCAAAAGAACAATAAAATTCCTTTATCCTTTTGTATCCAGTGTCGATGAACTTTTCTTCACGGCACACCGCATCATAAAGGATGGAAAAATCATCGAAAGCAACTTGCATTATGGCGATTTCGCTGGTTATTTTTCCGCAGCCTATGGAAGCCAGAAGGCAGATGAAACACTCAACTTAGAAAACATCAACAATTGGCTGGATTTTCAAAGAATGCTGTCTACAACAGCTTATCTAGAAAAAGCGATGGAAGTACAACAGGACCTTCGCCAGATTCCGGTGACGGTATATGAGTTCAAAGACAGCTATTATCCTGAAGATAGGCAGGATGTTGAAAACCCGACGCTTATCGCAGGTCTTGTCTTTGACAAAGAAAAAACCAATGTGCTAAGTTTGGGATTCAACGGCTTTGCCACGCGAGATAATGACCAGAAATACTATATGTACTCCATACCGAAGAAATCCGAGACGCCTTATATTGATGACCATCATTACCTGATCATAGTAGGCGAGGATACGAGCTCCCTTAGCATAGAAACGCAGAGTTCTGGCGGATGGGACGCCTATGAGGAAGGAAATGAAGCCAAGCGCAATGACTTAGAGGGCGCCGGCGCTAAGATAGAACGCTTGGAGATGTCTCTGGAGGAAGCCCTGGACTTAGCTCTGCAGCATCTTTATGAACTCTATAGACAGGATATTCAATCGACGGTATCTGATTACAGATCGTGGCAGCCAAGTTCTTGGGAAGAGTCAGACAAGAGCGTGATATCTTATGAAGACTTTAAAGAGCTTTATGTAAGAGAAATTTTACAGTTTGGCGTCTTAAGTGAAAACCCGATCATGCGCTACGAAGATGGCAGCTTGGAGAGCTTTGACACAAGAAACGCTCAACGGATCTTCTTCGCAGAGTTTGAGCTTGAATTAGAAGCTTCAAAAGAAATTAATCTCAGTATTGAAACCTATAAAAAGGGAAGCATGGACTTCTACGGGAAGAAGAACAGCGCCGGTGTGTATGGCTATGACCTGTTAAATCACGTGATGAATGCCTTAGAAATAAACTCAACGGAAGCCGAGATCAAAGATTATGGAGAAGTGGAAATCATCAGGCAAAATTTCGGATTTGACTTAAAGAACGATATTAGAACCGTTCAATTATCTGATGATATTTCGCACTACTATATGGAAGTCATGGCGAAGTAAGGAAGATCGATCAGCGTGCCGTACACTGAGAGACCATGCTGATAGCAATAAGGAAGAAATGAAGACATGACCACTCTAAAAAGGGTGTTCATGTTGCTTATACCTATTGAGAAAATTACGAGCACCTATTTCTTTTCATGCAAAAAGATATCTTCTTCGCTCCCCTGTGTGACAATCGTCCGATAGTTGGTATAAGTGACTTTGCCTAGGGAGCTTCCCCGAATCTTCTTGACGTACTTCAGTTGTGTCACATCGACTTCGATCTTGTTTTTTGGCTCTTTTGAAAAATACGCCGCCAGTTTGGCGCCAAATAGAAGTTGATCGTCAGTCACTTTATCTTCTGTCTCCTGCAACACGACATGAGAGCCGGGAATACCCTTTGCATGAAACCACAAAAAGTCTCTCTGAGGCTGTCGGAAGGTGATGTCATTGTTCTGTGAGGCATTTTTTCCTACAAGATAGGTGACACCATCGTAGAGGAACTTGCGGGGTTTTGACGGCGCCTGTGATGACTTCTTTCCCGTTCCTGGCAAATACCCCTCCGCAACAAGTGCTTGTTCTATCTCTCGAATATCGGAAAATCCTTCCGTAATTGACAGTTCATAGCGCAACTGCTCTAGTCTTTCATGCTCTTCCTGGCTCTTTTTCAACTGTGATTCGATGATTTTGTTGGCTCGCTGCGCTTTTTCATAGTTTTTGTAATATCGCTGAGCATTTTGCGATATCGTGAATTTTTCATTCAGTTCAATGACGCGCATCCGGTCGTGATAGAAGTCATGCACTTCGACGCTCGCAGCCCGCTTAGGAAGGGAATAGAGATGGGCAAAGAGGATGTCTCCCGCTTCCTTTAGATGGTGGGCGTCTTTTGCCTGGTCAAGCTCCTGACGCTGTTTTTGAAGCTTTCTTTCCACCCGCTCAAGTCGTGTGTTGATTATTTGTTCAAATCGACGTTTGTATGCTCCAGAAGATTCTCTTCTTGAGAGTGCTTGATAATAGGCTTCAATCAGTGAAGAGATAGTAGGGTAAGATATATATTGGATCGAATCATTCGAGAAACGATGGAAATCATAGGCTTTTTCATCCTCGTCGACATACAGAGCATAGTCGTGTTGTGTGAGAAGCCAGTTGGTGATCTCACTCAAAGACTGTTCTTTTATTCTCTCAGGCAACAAGCGCATCAGTTTCGGGGTGAAGCCTCCGACTTCTTTATAGCGCGATGACGGCAGCTCGGAAGTTAAAGGGTTTTCTTTTCCGGTAGGCATATCGATGTACTGCCTTCCGATTCGAACAATGTGAGGCGACTCACTCAGATGGGGAGTATACCGAAGAGCCTGAAGAATCATATCCTGTGCGTCTGTAACGATAATGTTACTGTGTCGCCCCATCAATTCGATGATTAACTTCAGCTCTACTCGATCCATTGTCGGGGTGGAGGCCAGAAAGTGAAGTTCCATCACACGGTCAAGGGCGCGTTGACGAACCCCAAGAAGTCGAGCACCTTGAAAGTTCTTTTTTAAGTACTGTGAAAAGGGAGTGGGGGAATCGCTTTCTTTTTGCTCTGAAGAGATCATCGTCGCATAACATCTCGAAGGATCGAGACTGAAAAAAATCTGAAGATCTTTTCGGAAGCGAAGGATCAGGCTCATAGGCCCGGGGGAGATGATTCTCTGAAGACGATAGGACAAAACGTTCTTATTTATCTCATCAATTAAGGCATGCAGAACAAAGGTATCAAACATTTTTCACCTTTTAATATATAATGTGTAGTAAATCATGTATAATAATGATAACGCATCGACAAGGAGGTCGCAAATGGAAAAGAAATGGACTGCGAAAGAACTGTTCAAGGGAATTGTAGAGTTTGAAAACAGAATAGGTCAGCTATATGACAATATCGCCGAAGATGTGAAAGAGCAATTCGGAGTTTTCTTTGAGAATATGGCAAAAGATGAATATCGTCATGCAAAGATCTATGAAGCCCTCGGTCAGAGAGTAGAAGAAGAGGGGCTGGTGATTCCTGAAGAAGACCAAGTGTATCTCAGCACATTGTTCGACAATTCCAGCCTCAAAGACCCCAAAATTCTTGAAGATGCCAAGAAAATCAAAAACAAATGGCAGATTCTTGATCTGGCTGAAAAGGTGGAACGCGAAGCCATCGGATATGTTCGAGAGCTCGCTGAACTTTTTCCTGACCTAGCAGAAGATCAGGTCAAAGTGCTACTGCAGGAAGAGAAAAAGCATCTGCAGATGGTGCTCGATCGCAAGAGAGACGCTCAGACACAATTTTTAGGACTTTGATGAACTAATACATTCACCACAAAATTTAAGAGAGTCATCATGCGGAATCCGGTGAAAATCCGGGACGGTCCGGCCACTGTATAGCCCCTTGGCAAAGTCAGATACGCAGATGAATCATTGGACTCACCAGGATGAGATGTCAGCTTTCTTTCCAAGTGAGAGAAAGCTTTTTTTATCTAAGAAAGGAAATCAAATGAAACGCAATTACCTGCTCATTTTGTTGATCTTGGCAATGCTGGTAGCGTCTTGCGCTGCACCGGCTTCTAAGACAGAACAGACGAGTGAAACGTATCCGCTGACACTGAAGAATGCTCTGGGAGAAGAGTTTGTATTAGAAAAAGAGCCGGAGCGCATCATATCCCTTGAACCCTCAGCCACAGAGATTCTCTTTGCCATCGGAGCTGGAGATAAGGTTGTAGCCAGAAACGACTATGACGAATTCCCACCAGAAGCAATGGAACTTCCGTCGGTTGGTTCGATGATGGATCCGAGTCTTGAGGCGATCGTCGCAGCTGAGCCCGATCTTGTGGTGGCATCTAATTTCCTATCCCCGGAAATGGTTCAAAAAGTTCTAGACACGGGGATTGCGATTGTCAGTTTAGATGAAACGACGAGTGTGCAGGCGACGCTGGAGAATATCCTTCATATAGGTAAGATCGTCAACAGAGAAGACGGCGCCAAAAAAGTGGTTGATGACATGAAGAGCACGCTGGAAGAAGTGCAAAAAGCGGTGGAAGGCGTCGAAAAAGTAAGTGTCTATTATGTCGTCGGTTTTGGTGAAGGCGGAGACTATACGGCCACAGGAGACACATTCATTCATGACATGCTGACTCTCGCCGGGGGAGACAATGTCGCCGGAGATACTGAAGGATGGAGCTACAACTTAGAAACCCTTTTGCAAAAAGACCCACAGGTTGTGATCGTGGCAACGGAATGGGATACGAAGTCCTTGTTCTTAGCGGAGGAAGGGTATCAGGAACTCTCCGCTGTCAAGAATCAACAAGTCTACGAAATTGATACGGACCTTTTGCAGATTCAAGGGCCTCGTGTCGCACAAGGAGTGCTTGAGATCGCCAAGATCTTGCATCCGGACAAATTTACTCCATGAATCTAAAGAGTTATCAGCACACAAAACTGAAATACACCTTGCTAGTGATGTTTTTTGTCGGGATGTTTCTGCTTTCTCTTTTCGTTGGCGCAGAAAAAATCCCCTTCAATAATGTCATCCGACTATTGGGGTCACGTATTCCAATCATTGGTGCTCATATCTCTCTTGAGAATATTACCGCAACCGAGGAGACGATTCTTCTCGTGTTGCGGCTTCCTCGCGCTATAGGAGCTCTACTCATCGGGATGAGTCTGGCCGGTTCTGGCGTCATCTATCAGGCGGTTCTGGAAAATCCGATGGCAGATCCTTATATTTTAGGAGTCAGTGCAGGGGCAGCATTCGGAGCTAGTTTGAGCATCACGCTCGAATTGTCACCGACAGCCTTGTACGCTTTTTTGGGAGCCGCCGGAGCGATGCTGATCGTGACTCAATTAAGCGCACGAATCGTACCGGTTCGTAAAAACACGCTGCTTCTCACCGGTGTGGCTTTGAGTTTTTTACTTCAAGAACGCTCCTGTCCATAAATGCACCCGGGTCTCCCTCGTCAGCATTGCATATTATATATTTTTGG
>DUVM01000158.1 GCA_012841045.1 Tissierellia bacterium
GTATCTCATCAACACCGCGCGGGGGCCACTTGTCAATGAAGAGGATCTGGCAGATGCACTAAACAATGGTCGCTTAGCGGGCGCAGGTCTTGATGTGTTGGGGATCGAACCCAATACCGACTCGCCGCTTCTACTGGCTAAAAATGTCCTTCTCAGTCCACACCGAGCATGGAGTGCAAAAGAAGCAAGAGCGCGCTTGATGGATCAGGCATTTGAGAACCTTCGAAACTGGCATCTCGGAAAACCCACCCATGTGGTGAATCTGCCCTGATAACATCTGTGATAGACACATGTGCTCATTTGATTAACCCATGGATGATCTAATATAGATTCGCGCCATGCAATAAAGACGAAAAATCCGGCTCTCATGGTGAGAAGCCGGATTTTGTTTTTGGCATTACTGCTTTTGTGAGAAATACTTCTGAAGATGCTCTTGTACCTTCGCTGGATCTGCTGTGACAACGTTGCCGGTGTCAATCAGAGGTGTCAGCGTCGTGTACGCTGGGAACGAATATCCGCCCAGAGCAGCTATCAACTCTTCCTGATTGATGGAATAGAGGACGGCCTTTCGAAGATCTGCACTCTTGGCAAATTCGCTTTCTCCCAGCATGTCAATGCTCATATAGTTGACGGCGTTGCTCTTCATCATCTGCAGTGTCAGATTCGGATCATCTTCAATGATTGAGAACTGGACTTCTGGCGGGTTGTACACCAGGTCCACTTCGCCCGCACGAAGAGCTGAAACAGCGCTGGCCAGATCGGGGATGAAGCGCATCGTCACATGTTTGATGACAGCGGCTTCCGGGTCACCCGGACGGTAGGCGGGGCTGGCGGTGAACTCGGCGCCATAGTCGTTCTTTTTAATCAGAGCATAGGGTCCGCTTGTCCACAGATGGTTATCATAGGTGTCCCCTTCAGTGATGACGCGCTGGTCGCCGTAGGGAACATCTTTTGTGATGTCAAAGGTAGCCATGTCGTAGGTGTTGATGGACTCCACCTGATCTTTGGAGACAATCCCTGCACTCTGGTGGGCCAAGTAGTTGAGCACTTGCGGGAAGGGCTCGGTCGTGGTCAGCTTCACCAGCTGATAGGCGCCGGAGGCGTTGTCCACATCCGCTTTGTCTGTCACAAGTGTCGTGATCGCGGCGGGAAGGTCTTTTGACAGAGCGTCTGTGATGAGCTCATCGCTTCCCGATACTTTGACGTCACTGAGCGACTCAAGGTTATCGACGATCTCGACATTAGCAATGTGACTGTGCAGCGAGAAGGTGCGGTGGTCAGGAACTGCGTTCGGGTCTGCTGCTCTTAGCAGGCTAAAGACCACGTCTTCTGCGCCGACAAGGACGCCGGTGTCCACAGGTTCCATATTTTCGACTTTAGCGAAGTTGATGTCGTCGCGCAGCAGGAAGTAGTATTCGGAATTGCCTTCGGCGATCGCGTGGTTGTAGCTCAGGCTCGAGCGGGAGACCACCTGATCGTCGTCGGTGAGGTTGACGAGTCGGACATACATGTTGGTGTTCAGCTGATTGATGGAGCCGTCATTGCCCTTGATCGGGTCAAGACTGGTCAGGCTTCCAAGCATCTGTTGAAGAACAAGAGGTCTCGTCTCATGAAGCGAGGCGTCGTTGTATTCTACTTCTTCCCAGACAAACGCACGGGATTTTGACAATCTGACGCTGTCGGCTTTTAGCATCGTCTCGTTGAAGGCCTGCGCCTTAATGCCCGTATACAGCGGGATGATATAGGCATTGTCTTCGACGAGAACTTTCTCAAATTGCTTGTAGGTGTCGACATAGACATCAGCGGTCTCTAGTGCCGCCTGATCGATCAGCGCATCAAGTGCCGGATCAGCCAGTTTTGAGTAGTCGCCTCCGGTAATAAAGAGGGAGCGTACCGCATAGTCGGGGTTGCCGGTGACCGTTGTCCAGCCGCTCATCGAGATGTCGTAGTTGCCTGCATCTTCCTGTGCTTTGAAGCTGGCATAGTCAGGCTGGGTGTTCAGTGTCACGTCAAATCCGTTCATGTTGAGCATATCTTGAACGATATTGACGACGGGTTCCTGGTAGCTCATATAGAGCAGACGCAGGGGAACTCGTTCGACGGTGACAGTTCCTTCCCCTTCTGTCGGTGTTTCTCCTCCTGAGGGGGCGGGGGCGGGCTGTTGCTGCTGGGACTCGGTCTGCACATTGCAGGCCGTCAAACCCAGAATCAACAAAAGCACCACCACAAGTGTAAGTGTTTTTTTCATTGTGTCCTCCTTCTAAGATAGTTTTGGATCAAAGGCGTCTCGCAATCCGTCCCCTAGGAAGTTAAACGACAACACTAGGAGTATGATGGCCAGACCTGAGTAAATAGCCAAGTGAGAATGGGTCTCTAGGTACTGAGAGCCATTTCGCAAGATATTACCCCATTCGGGGATGTGCGAAGCGACTCCGAGTCCGAGAAAGCTGAGTGAGCTGGTCGAAATGACAGCGGTTCCGATGGTCAGCGTGCTTCGCACGATCATCGGCGCCATGGAATTGGGAAGTACGTGTTTGACGATGATGAGCAGCGGGCTCTGACCTAGAGCAGATGCCGCCTGAATGTACTCGTAATTCGCCACCTGCATGACAGAGGCACGCATGGTTCTAGCGTAGGACGGTATGGCACCGAGGCTCAGAGCGATAATCAGGTTCTGCGTGGACGCGCCAAAGGAAGCGACGATGGCGATCGCCAACAGCATCCCGGGAATCGCATACAGAACATCGAGGGCTCGCATAATCAAGTTGTCGGTGCGCCTGCCGAAGTAGCCGGAGATCGCACCAAGAATTCCTCCGATGACAAACGGAAGCAATGTCGCCAAAAGGCCTACGAGAAGGGAAATCCTCGTGCCAAACACGATGCGCGAGAGGATGTCTCTTCCGACATTGTCCGTTCCAAAAGGATAGCGGAGGGACGGCTTTTGGAGCATGTTGGCATAATCGTTGTTGATGGCAAAGCGATAGCTAAAACCGTAGGGACTAGTAAGTGCCAGTACCAGAAGAAGCACGATGAAGAATAGACCCAATAGGGCAGCTTGGTTTCTCTGCAGCTTTTCGCGGACATCGGTTCTTCTTGAACGGGCGGCGCCTCGCTGGGCGTCTTTATAAAAGGACCAGGCGCTGAGTGCAGCCAGGATATTGCCTGTAAAGGAGCTAAGAGCCAGGAGGATGAGAAGTGCCTTGGTAAAGGCATGCTTCTTTATAAGATGGGGGTGCATGAGAAAGAGAGCTAGGTGGATGAAGAATAAGACCATCATCACCCCCATGGTCAGTAAAAATGTATCCGATACAAAGGGTTTAAAGAGATTCGTGGCCGTGACAGCCATCGCCGCTAGATCGACTAGGATGGCGTAGCTGAGATAATACGATCCGGTACTGCGCGTTTTTCGCAAGCCCCAGAGGCCCGTGAGAAAGACAAAGATATTAAAACTGGCAATGCCCGGGATCAGAAGGAGCGACCAGCGAGGCTCTTTTCCTGCTGCAAGCTGCCGACAATAAAGCTCATGCAGTAGTGAGAAGAGCGCGCTCCATCCAAAGAGCAGCAGTCCCGTGCGCGTAAAGCGAAGCGGGGCCAGGCGTAGCGACCCGAGGAACAGGATCAGTGTATATAAGCGGCTCACGCTATTATTAAACCGCACATTTTTGATGTATTGGGCATCCGTGTGTTTCATTTGAGCTGACCACTTCTAATTCGAGAGCGGATGCGCGGATCGATAAAACTGTAGAGCAGATCGACCGCTAGGTTGACGACGGACAAGATGATGGCGATATAGATGACCCCTGCGATAATCGAGGGAATGTCGGGCACAAACTGCTTGTCGACAATATAGCTTCCCACCCCGCTGATGTTGAAGACTTTTTCCGTCACGGCAGAGCCCCCGAGCATGCCGCCAAGCTGCAAGCCGATGACGGTAATGATGGGAATCAGCGCATTGGGCACAGCGTGACGCAAGATCACTCGTCGACGGGGAAGACCCTTGCTTCGCGCCGTCAGAATATAATCTTCATTGATGACCTCAAGGGTTGAGGAGCGGGTCATACGCGCCACCGAGGCCATAAGAACAGTTCCCAGGATAAAGGCCGGCATGAGTAGCGACAGATGATTTGCCGCACTGTAGGTCGCAGGCAACCATCCTAGCCGGATGGAAAAGGCGAGGATAAAAAGGAGTCCCTGCCAGAAACTTGGGATCGAGATGCCGATGAGGGCGACGAGCATAAAGAGGTGATCGAAGGTTGAATTGCTGTTGACGGCCGCATAGATGCCAGCGGGGAGCGCAACCAGTAGAGAGATGGAGAGCGCCATGAGCGTCAGCTGCAGGGTCACAGGAAAACGCCGCAGGATGCTCAAAACGACGGGAAGATTCCCTTCGTAGCTGAGTCCCAGATCAAACGTGAAGATCCCCTTTATGGTGCGCCAGAGCTGGTAAAGATACGGCTGATCAAGTCCGTGGACACGCCGAAAGTTCTCGATAGAGGCAGGGGCAGCTTGATTGCCAAGAATATTGATGGCAGGGTCCGAAGGGGACAGATACATCAGTGTAAAGACGATGAAGGTGACGCCGAAAATGACAAATACCATCATCAGGAGTCTTTGAGCGATGAATTCTAGCGACGGAACAGAGTATACGAGTAGGATCGGCACGATCAATACACCAAGGAGTAGAGCAAGCGGCTTTTCTCTCCACCATCTGTCCATCTCAGAGAGGAACGTCGTGTGCTCATGCCCTTGTTCAAGCAATTGCTCCTGGATCCACTTTCTTTTCATCGCAGGAAATTCTTTTTTCATCTGTCTGTCTACGACAGCTTCAATGGAAGCAGGATCCAAACTTTCTCCGAAGAAACGTCTGCGATTTCGTTCACTGTCGTAGAGCTTTTGACGATGGGCTTTTTCCAGCTCCTTTAGTCGGCTGTCTTCTTCTAACGGGCGGGTCAATGTCTCCAGATGCGAACGCTTGGCAAGCACGCTGAACCACACCGCCAGCGTCAAGGGCGCGCCGAGAATCAGAAGAAACAGTCGCAACAGAGGTCTGTGGAATGTCTCTTTATAAGATGAAGCGAGACGTGCTTTCATGATTACCCTTTCCATGCAATAAATGCGACAATAAATACATATCTCAGGATAGCAATGACAGTTCACTTTGTCAATGAGTATGACTTTTCAATTACTCAATAGAATGTTACCATGATGTAGTACATTTATAGGAGAATCTATGAACGAACTGCTGAATATTAAACAACTGAATATTTCCTTTGAGACGGGTGATGAGGTAAACCAAGTCCTCTTTGATGCGTCGCTTTCACTGGGAAAACAGGAGACACTGGGAATCGTCGGGGAATCAGGATCCGGAAAAAGTGTCACGGCCCGGGCGATCATGGGACTTCTTGCCGACAATGCCGTGGTTCATGAGGGGAGTTCTATACGCTACAAAGACCAGGAACTCCTTGAACTGAGCGATGAACAGATGCAAGAACACCGGGGAAAGAATATTGCCATGATCTTTCAAGACCCGATGACCAGCCTCAACCCCACGATGCCCATCGGTGAGCAGATTACCGAGAGCATTGTATTTCACGAGAAAGTCTCTCATCGAGAGGGAAGAGAGAGAGCCCTGAAAATCATGGAGCAGGTCGGCATCACCGATGTCGAGATTCGCTACCATCAGTATGCCCATGAGTTTTCCGGCGGCATGCGCCAACGCATGATGATTGCGCTGGCCCTTGCGCTAAAGCCAGATATCCTGATTGCCGACGAACCGACGACGGCACTGGACGTGACGATCCAGGCGCAGATTCTGCAGCTACTAAAAGACCTGCAGAAGCAGATGGGCATGTCGATCCTTTTGATTACTCACGACTTTGGGGTGATCGCCTCCATGTGCGATCGGGTCGTCGTCATGAAAGACGGACACATCGTCGAAAGTGGCGTGACGCAGGAGATCTTTGAACATCCCAAAGAAGAATACACGAAGATGCTTCTCGCCGCTATCCCCAACCTTCGACGCCCCAAGACGGCGGAACAGATGGAGAAGCTCGATAAAATCCATCGGGGAGAAAGTCGTCCTCTTCTTGAAGTGCGCTGCCTTGAAAAAGAGTTTGCTCTGGGGACATATCGCACGATCAAAGCCGTCAACAATCTCTCTTTTGACATCTATGAAGGGGAAACCCTCGGCCTAGTAGGTGAGTCCGGTTCAGGAAAGAGCACCACCGGCAGGACCCTTCTTCGACTCCACGAAGCGGACGCTGGAGAGGTCTATTACGAAGGCTTCGATCTTCATCGCCTGCGAAAAGGCCAGATGAAGACGATGCGAAAGCATATGCAGATTGTGTTCCAGGACCCGTATGCCTCGCTTGATCCTAGGATGCAGGTGCGCGATATTATAGGAGAAGCCCTTGACATTCATAAGCTTGCTCCGACAAAAACAGAGAGAAATCGAAGAATAGAAGAGCTACTGCATCTCGTGGGTCTTCGCCCGGAGCACGCCCGAAGATATCCCCATGAGTTCAGCGGAGGACAGCGCCAACGCATCGGCATCGCCAGAGCGCTTGCGGTCGATCCGAAATTTCTCGTGCTCGATGAACCGCTATCAGCTCTAGACGCTTCCATCCAAGCGCAGATTGTGGATCTGTTGGAGGAGCTTCAGAAAAAACTCTCTCTGACATATCTCTTTATTGCCCATGATTTGGCGATGGTCAAACAGATCTCCGATCGTGTCGCCGTCATGTATCAAGGCGCCATCGTGGAGCTGGCCGGAGCGCAAGAACTCTTTGATAACCCGATTCATCCATACACAAAAAGGCTCCTCGCAGCTATCCCGGTGCCGGATCCGGAATATGAGTCGAGGAAGGCCTCATTTGAACGGCTTGAGCCGATAGAACTAAAGATTGAGCGCTTTGAAGAAGTGTCGCCACACCACTGGGTAGCCTTCTAAAAAGACAGATGTCCCGAGGCTAGATGATTGAATCTAGCCTTTTTTTGTGGAGACGAAAACGTCTCACAGTCTTTGACACAAGAAGGAAATAAACGGTTTTCTTCTTTACACTCCCATACAAAATGATATAATTTAATTACCATAAAGGTAAGAATAAATGAATATACTGTACAAAAATAAGAGGGTTGAGCAGGGATTTCACTCTAAGTATAAGAGACAATGGAAATATCCCAAACAAGTACAACTAGGTCTTTTGTCGATGGAAAACTATATTCTTTCCGCCACTTCTTTTATGGATATCGTGAACTATCCCCCCTATCGTTGTGAAAGGCTCAAAGGAAAACGCAGAAATGAATGGAGCCTAAGAGTAAAAAACACAGGGTATCGTATTATCTTCGTTCCCGTGGATGAAGAAGGCAAAGAGATCGTCAGAGGTGACATTCTACGTATAAGTAGCGAGATTACCAGTATATTAATTAAAGAGGTTTCAAATCATTATGAGTAATTATGATCAATATGGTGATATCAGTGCATTTCATCCTGGATTTTATATTGCCGAGCTGATCGAAGACATGGGGATCAGCCAGGAAGAATTTGCCCGAAGAATGGGGACCAGCGCCAAGACAGTAAGTAAGCTAGTCAACGGTGAGGTCAATTTGAGCAAGAATCTAGCGTCAAAATTGTCATCCATGATGGGTACTAGTATCGATTTGTGGTTGAATCTTCAGCTGAACTATGACAAGAAAATCTGGGAGATGGAGCGCATACAAGAATTACATGCGCAGGAAGCCATTGCCCGCCAAATTGACTATTCCTATTTTGTCAAACATCGTCTGCTACCTAAAGCGAGCTCCATTTTGGAAAAAACTGCAAATCTCTGCGCCTACTTGAAAATATCCAACTTAAACTATTTGACAGAGCCTCAAGCAGGCGCCAATTTCAGAATGGGGGTTCCAGCATTTGAATTGAAGAATGTCATCGCCGCACAGGTTTGGCTACAGACAGCCATCAATGTATCTGAAAGCCTAGAAAACGTGGCATTTAACGCTACTCTTCTAAGAAAAACACTCCCTGAGATACGAGGTCTCACACTGTCGCCTCCAGGGGAATTCATGCCAAAATTAACTGAGTTATTGAGAAGCGCCGGCGTGTCTTTTGTTTTACTTCCCTACTTAAAAAACTCAGCCATTCACGGAGTGGTGAAATGGAACGGAGCAAATCAGGTGCTTTTAGCCATGAACGATCGACGCAAATATTTAGACACTTTTTGGTTTTCATTATTTCATGAAATACAGCACGTCATGCAGCAGAAAATCAAGAAGGTTATTTTTGATGGAGATAACAAAGGGTTGATATCGGTCGATCGAAACATGGAAGAAGAAGCCGACCAATTTGCTCGTGATTTTTTGATCTCCCCAATGGATTATGCTGTCTTTTGTCGTGCTGGACAATTTAGTGAAAAGGATATTTTGGCTTTTTCTCAAGACATCCATATTCACCCAGGAATTGTTGTTGGCAGACTGCAGACAGACAAGTTAATCCTAAGAAGTTCGTGTAATCATTTAAGAGAAAAATGGTCGGTAGAAGATTTTTCCAGCCTGATGTTGTCATCGATGGATGCTTCTGTCACACGGTAGTGCGGTCAGTGATTCGTATTCTCACTGAACCATCACGTGAGATTTCTTGGTAGGGATCTGACGAAGATCACTTTTGCTTCGGGAAAGAGAGGGAACAGTGATCTTCTGTGTTTTCTTGTTGAGAAACCACGTGCTGATGCCGCCAATGATGAGACCGAGATAGTAGCTGATTCCCCTAGAGAGAAGTAGTGCACTGAGAAGAAGGCTCTGCGGGAATACATTAGCAAAGACAATCAGAAAGCTTCCCTCATTTGCCGCAAGTCCACCCGGGAGAGGCAGTGATTCCACTCCGATGGTCAGACCTGCCTGAAGAAAGAGGATATGCAAGAAGCTGACCCCGCTGAGGCCGAACGAGCGATAGACCCAATAGGGAAGAGAATACAGTAACAGAAGGTGAAGGGTCGTCAGGATAAGGGTTTTTCCCAGAACGCCCGGATGTTCCTTGAAATAGCTAGAACCGCTGTGATACAGCGCCGTCTGCTCTTCCAATCGGGCAAGCCACTTTTCAGGTTTTTTGATCAGTCGGACCTTTGTCAGCAGATGGATCAGGCGACGAAGAAGTCCGGGTGCAAGGGTTTTACTAAAAGCAAGTGTGATAAACAGCAAGACCAGAGATAGCTGTATCAGCGCCCCGTATAAGAGAAGCCATTTGAGCGCCGGATGCGTGGTGATGGGTTGTAAGGCGCCGCTAAACCAGGCGGCCGCGACAATCAGGAGCATGCTCACATGATAGCAGGTATTAAAGAGGAGTACGCACAGGGAGCTGACGCCCAGAGGAAGCTGATCTCTACTCATAAAGTACAGTTTTGTCGGCTGTCCTCCACAGGCTCCCGGCGTGATGGAGCTGACGTAAAAATCAGCAAGAGCGTAACGAAAAATTCTTCGCAGGCCGGGTTGGAATCCAAAACTCTTTAAGAGAGTTCTGAGACTGAGCGCTTCCATCATGATAAATAGGAATAAAACCAACAGACTGATCAGCAGAAAGCGAAAGTCCGCCTGTTTAATGGTCTCAAGAAAGCGAACATTGCTCACATTTCTAAAGAGAAAAAACAATGTCAGGACAGCAAGAGCCCCTGTAAATATCAGATGTGCTCGATTTTTCTTCATTGTCCTTCCTCCGTTTCCACCGCGTCGGCTCCAACAAAATCATACCCTAATTCCAGACTTTCTGATAGAAATATTTTCAACGCTTCATGCATGGAGTCAAAAGCGCCCGGTTCTCCTCCGGTATCATCGCTGGCATCATGCAGAAGGAGTACGGCGCCCGGTCTTCTGGCTTCTCGCAGTTTTTCAAGCAGTTCTTCCACTCCTTGTTTCTTCCAGTCGCGCACATGGCGATGCCACATCAGCGGTATCAATCCGCCGGATTTGGCTCGTAAAGAGCTGACCACATTGAAGCAGCCATGAGGGGGGCGATAGAATCGGACCGATCCGACAAGTTTTCGGAGCGTATGAAGACCTCGCTCAAAATCAATCGTCGCCGAGATGGGGTTTTGCATCATCTGGTTTCTGTGGACATGAGCGTGAAAGCCGACACTATGTCCTTCTGAGACCATGCGGCGTACAAGCTGCGGATAGAAGCGCGCTTTGTCTCCCAGAACAAAGAAGACGGCCGGCACTTGATACTCTTTTAGCGTATCCAGTAGACGAGGTGTGTTTCGAGGGCTGGGTCCGTCGTCAAAACTCAAAAGCATGCGGGGCTTCTCACCTTTTTTTAGCGTAGGCTTTGTCATTCGATGGGCCAGCGTCGGGAGTGGCCCGTAGAGAAAGGCGGCCCCAGTCAATGCAGCCAAGGCGATATACGAGGTCGATTTCATGATGCATAGCTCCTCTGCACTAAGTAATGGTGAAAACGCTCAGGATGGAGCGAGTGCTGCATCTGCAGCATCTGCTCTTTGCACATGTGAAGGGCATCGGGCGTCCTAAGCAGTGACTCAATCGCATCGACACTGTCAGCGTCGTCGCTTGGAAGGGAAAAACCCATTCCGCCTTCAACGATAAAGTCGAAGTTATGGATCTCCTGCTTCATAAATGGAGGAAACAGAAGAAGGGGAACACCGGCAGCGATCGCTTCAAAGACCGCTACGCCCCCGGCTTTTGTAATGAGCGCATCGGCGTCTGCGAGTCTCTCAGGGATATCTTTTGCAAACCCTAACACTTCGAGGCCGGGGATCTTTTCTTCTAGCAGCTGGCGGTGAAGTCGCTTGTTTCTGGCACAGACCACCGTTGTTTTGACGCCCTTGAGCTCGCTGAGTCTTCGATAGAATGCCAGGTCTTTAGGTAGAAGACCGAGCCCGCCGCCCATGACCAGCAGACGTTTGTAGGGTTTTTCTTTGTTTCCTCCCGGTCGAAACGACGAGGAAACAGGAATCCCAGTGACGAGAACTTTATCGGGAGACGTCCCATTTTCGATCAAGCGGCTGCGCGTTTTTTCAGAAGCGACGAGGTACAGACTTGTCTCCGGATGCACCCACCCACTGTGAATCTCAAGGTCTGTGATGCAGCTGACAAAGGGAATATCCATCTGCGTCTGTCGCTGATACTCAGCCATGAGACGACTCGTCAGGGAATAGGTGGAGATGATCAAATCAGGCGCCTCACTCTGAATGCACGTATGCAGCTCTCGAAGCAGGGATGATTCGCACGTTCGCTGCAGAAAACTCCAAGGGCCTTTACGGCGGATGTTTTGACTGGCGGCGATGTTATAAAGAGGTTGCAGCTCTCGTGTAAAGAAACTGTATACGCGGTAGATAGCTTTGATGCGCTTTGGATAGCGTCTGGCGATCAGGTCGCATAGTGTGACGCTTGCTCCGGGGAAGTCTTTTATGATTCGCTCTTTGAGAGCGTTGGCTGCGCTATAGTGACCATTTCCAAAGGAGCAGGTCAGAAGTAGGATATTCATCGAGGTACTCCTTTCTTTTTCTGCCTCAACTATAAAGAGTCAATATTAAGAAGGCCTCGGAACAAGATTAAGTTTTCATTAGAATTGGGGTATCCTAGTAGATGAGGTACAAAATGAACAAAGTCGATCTGCATATTCACTCGGTTCACTCCGATGGCTCCATGAACATTGACGAGGTGTTCCGATCAGCAAAAGAAGAAGGCATGACGCGCGTTGCAATAACCGATCACGACGCCCTGCCGCCGTGGGATGAAGTAAAAGCGGCTCGAGATCGCTACCGCGTCGATGCCGTGACGGGAGTGGAACTCAGCTGCCAGGATCCCTTGACGGGACGCAGTGTGCATCTACTGGGCTACGGATTTCGACCTTCTGCTCCTCATATCCGAGCGTTTTGTGAAGAAATGGGGATTTTGCGGCGCGAGCAAAACACGCGGCAACTCGCCATCTTAAAAGAGATGGGCTATGAGTTTGCGTGCGAGAAATTGATGGAGTATATGGGTCCCTGGGGTGTTCTGCAAAAACAGCATATCCTGCGACTGTTGATGGACGCTGGCTATACCGATCACATGTACTCTTCGTTGTTTTTTGAATTGTTCGGCCGTGGGGGGATCTTACTAGAAGCCGATGAATCTCCCGGCTATGAGGAAGGGATGAGCGCGATTCTGGCTGACGGAGGCATCGTCTCTCTGGCTCACCCGGGGCTTAGCGAGATCTGGGATCTCGTGCCTACCCTGAAGGATTTGGGTCTCAGCGCGCTTGAGATGGACCATCCAGTACACTCCAAAGAGCAACAAGAACGAGCCCGTCAGCTGGCAGAAAAATACGATTTACAGCTCTCCGGAGGATCTGACACGCACGGGACCTATGGCTATATTCATCGACGCATCGGAGAGCATCTTTCCCACTGGCTCACGCACGACAATCCATCAGAGAGGATGTATTTCGTGCGCCGACTTTTGGAAAGAGCGTCGAAAGAAGCTCTGGCACTCAGCCGAAGACCGTTGTCCAGTTGGGACAAAGGCAAGTACGACTGGGTGTGCGAAGTGGACTTCTCCATTCAGAAATTGATTCTCGATGAGATCACAAGACAATACCCGGGTGAGACACTCATCAGTGAAGAGATGCCCGAAGCCGATTTTTCAGAAGGATCGACTTGGGTGCTCGACCCGATCGATGGAACGAGAAATCTCCTCTACGAAAGAGAGAACTTCTTTATCTCGCTGGCATTATATGAAGGAAAGCATGCGGTCCTCGCCGGACTAGCAGATCCCTATAAATCAGAGCTCTTTTTGGGAGAAAAAAGTAAAGGTGTGATGAAAAATGGCCTGCCACTTCCCAAGCTCTCTTCGGTGTCGCTTGAAGATGCACTCCTTGAAAATGGGACGAGAAATGGCCTTTCGCAAAAGATCCTCTCAAGTGTTCAGGCTATCCGCTACAGTGGATCGATTGCGAAGAGCCTCAGCATGCTCTTAAGCGGGAAGCGCCATCTGCTGATCAGCGATAAGGTAAAGATCTGGGATATCGCCGGAGGCGTCTTTCTCCTTGAGGAACTTGGAGGGGCGGCCAAAGTCTTTCCCGGTAAAGGAAGAGGGGGAGCGGACATGCTGGTCGCTGCAGTCAGCAGGGAGTTACTTGAAGAAGCCCTTGCTGCCCTTTGATAAAAAGGGAGGATATCCCGGCATAGCTAACGGACACTATTTTCTTCTTGATGAGTGTAAAAAGAGCAGGTTGCGCTGGCAATCTGCTCTAATCTTTTTATATCTGCTTTCTTGCTACTTCCCAGAAAGCCATAGTGAAAGAACGGATCCTCGACCATCTACCTGAAATATTTCTCGATGTCTCTGGGATGTCTTTTGTTCTTAAACAGAGGGCCATCGAGGTGCTTCACGCGGTCAAGAAAAGTCGGAGCTTCTTTTTGATAAAAGATTCCGAGGTGAAGTGGTTGATCCTGCGCTGCTAACAAGAGAGCCTTCTGCCAGTCCGAGGGGTCGTGATCCTCGGGAAGCGGCGCACTGTGCGCTTTATACCAAGCAAAGGTGTTGATGCGATTGAAGGAAGGACATGGCTGCAAAATGTCAATGAAGGCGTAGCCTCTGTGGTTGAGCCCTGCCCGAATGATCTCGATCAGCTGTTCACGATTGCCGGTAAAAGCTCTGGCGACAAAGGTTGCGCCGAGAGTCAAGGCGAGCAAGAGAGGCCGGATGGGGAGGTTTCGCACCCCCGCGTGTTGGAGTGTGGCGACCTGCCCGAGAGCTGTCGTGGGCGAGGCCTGTCCTTTTGTCAACCCGTAGACCTGATTGTCATGCACTAAGTGGAGGATGTCGAGATTTCTACGGACACCGTGAAGGAAGTGATTACCTCCTTCGCCGTAGGTATCTCCATCGCCTGTGGAGATGACGATCTTCATCTCAGGGTTGGCAACGTGTGCTCCAAACGCCGCAGGAAAGGAGCGTCCATGGAGTGTGTTGAAACCGTGTGAAGAAATGTAGTGTGGTAATTTCGCAGCTTGTCCGATGCCGGAAAACACGTAGACATCCTGGGGACGCAGGCCTTCTGCTGCAAACGCCTCCTGCATAGCGCTCAGGATGGAAAAGTTTCCACAGCCCGGACACCAGGCAGTGTGCACATCTTTATGAAAGAGGTTCATAGCAGTTTCTCCAATCTCTCCAGGACGTATGCGGTGCTAAGAGGCAGTCCATCGTAGCGCAGGATGCTTCCATCCATCGTGAGGCCTGTCTTTGATCTCAGGTATGTGCCGAATTGCCCGAAGCTGTTCATTTCGACATTGATCAGTCGGCAGCTTTTTAGAAGCGACATATCAAAGTCGGGCAGGGGATAGATATGCTTGAAGTGAAGCATTCCTACGCCGCTGGCGGCATCGACGACATCTTTTAACACACCTTTGGAGCTACCCCAGCCAAGAAGGAGCGTCTTCGGTCGGGGAGGACCATAGTATGCCGGCGGGTCAAGTTCTGCGCGAATGGCATCGAGCACGGCGATGAATTGGTCTTGAATTTTTTTCGTTAAATCCGGTCTCTCAGTATAGAATCCATCTTCTAGATGGGTGTGAGAATCGTTTAAAATGATACTTTCATCGTATCCGGGATATTTGTAATCTCCGCTGATCCGGTCATACGCATAGCGCTTGTATTCACTCCCTTTTTCTGCGAGATATCGTTCGTTCTTCAATTTCCGGTAGTCGGGATGACGCAAAATGACACTGGAGTCGGAGAGGAACTCGTCACTTAAAATGATAACAGGGATCTGGTATTTCCAAGCCAGATCCAGAGCTGTGTTGGCGGCGTAGAGGGATTCTTCAATATCGCCGGGGGCGAGGACAACGCGGGCAAATTCGCCCTGAGCAGCACCCAGTGCTTGAAAGAGATCGCCCTGTGCGGTGTGTGTGGGTAGTCCTGTAGCCGGACCGGGACGCTGCGCATTGACAATCACCAGAGGGATCTTGGCGATCGCGCTGAGCCCGATGGATTCAGTCATCAATGCAAATCCTCCACCGCTTGTGCCGGTCATCGCTTTTGCCCCTGCAGAAGCTGCGCCGATCGCGCTCATCACGGCAGCGATCTCATCTTCGGCCTGGTCCGTGAAGATGCCTTCTGCCTCTTCTACCGATGCGAGAAAAGAAATGATTCCGGTGGAGGGAGCCATGGGATACGCACTGTAAAACTCGAGTCCTCCACTTAGAGCGCCGATGGCGATCGCTTGATTGCCACCCATGATGGTGCCTCGTACCGGGTTGTCGGGTCGTTCCGTCACGGCATCTACCATGGCATATCCATAGTCTACTAGTCCTCGGTTGGAGGCTTTTGTTTCATCATTCCATGTATCTTTAGTGACTCGTTCTATGCAACTTTTTCCAAGTCCCAAAAGAGCGTACAAAGTGCCCAGCGCCGCCATGCCGACGGCTCCGGGATGGCTGGATAGCTCGCGGAGTTGTTCTTGCGGATAGCGGATCACGTCGTGTGTGTCACAGGTTTCCTCAGAAGAAACAAAAAACAGCGCATGGTCTTTTGCGTGTTCAAGCGCATCTTCGATACGCTCTTTACCCATGAGGACAAGATAGTCGGCCTTCTCTTCAAAACTGCGCAGCGGCTCTGTCGAATAAGTAATGGTGACGCGGTTACTGCCCCCGCGAACGCGGCTCATGACATTGCGATACGCATAAAAGAAATACCCTTTCAACTGTAGTGCAGGAAGTAGAAATTCTTCCAAACTGTTTAGGCCTCCGCCGGCAGGCCCAATAATGTGAATTGTTTTCTTCATAGAATCCACTCCTTATGCATACATATACCTTTCGTCAAGACAAATATGCATGTTTGGGGTTATAATGAGTAAGACATGAACACGAAATACCAATGGGTTGCCCTGGCGCTGTTGCTAGCACTTCTGGCAGGTTGCCGGGTACCTGCAGAAAAAATCGCCATCGACAAGACAAGAAGTTATATTGTCAGCATGGATAATAAAGATATTCGTACACAGATGAAGTTGTTGGAAGCATTTTCTCCAAAACAGGAAGCCATCGAGTCATTTTTAAGCCATGTTATGGAAGCAAAAGAACGAAGCCTGCAAGTGGCCTACGAGGATAAACAAGTGATTATCATCCGCGCCCGCTTTCTTCTTCGACTCGATGAAAACTATCCGGGCGATGGAGGCTTTCAGCCGGGGGTCAATGAAGTGACTCGCTACTTTGCCTATTATAAAAACCGAGATATGCAGCTCCGAGAAGTTCTGGAGAAGTTGATCAAGTAATTGAGTATTACACAACGAAGTGATGGAAAAGAAAGGAGTGTGTCATCCATGTAGGGGATGATACGAGAGATATATGATCAAAGTGGAAAGCATCTATAAAAATGAGAAAAAAGAGATTCTGACGGAGCGGGCGAAGGTTCAGGTCGGAGGAGAAAAAGAAGAATTTCTTCCGTATGAATTGCTCTTTGGCGCGCTCAGCAGCTGCTTTTATTATACGCTTCAGGATATCCTTCGTAAGAAGAAAATCGACGTCGAGGAAGTACGTATCCGCGTCGAGGGAACGAAGCGCACAGAAGTGCCTACTACACTTGAAAAAGCCACTCTTCACGTAACATATGTCGGCGACATCGATGAAAAAGATGCCGAACAAAGCGCAAAGCTTGCAGGGAAATACTGTTCGATCCATCACACACTCTCCTTAGTGGCAGATATCCGCCATGAGATTGTCATCGAAAAGGAAAAACAATAAAGGCATTGACGTGTTAAATTAATGTCCAAAATCATTAACTTCTTTCCATTAGGGTAAAACATAAGCGAAAGGAGGCATATCGTGAAAAAGCTAACTGTTTTATTACCTCTTGATGGTTCAGAAGGCAGTCAACTTGCAATCGACACGGCAAAGGAACTTTTAGATAAGTTTGAGATTCACTTTAAACTCTTGAATGTTTTGGACATCCGAACAAAGCTGACAGGCTATGAGGAATTTGACAAACTCCTCAATGACAGAAAGACAAAGGCGAGCGAAGAGATTCTCAGCCGCGCAAAAGAACAACTTGCAGGATGCGAAGTAACGACAGACATGGACATCGGACGTCCGGGCGAGCGAATCGTAGCGTATATTGCAAAGCACCCGGTCGATCTCATCATCATGGCAACGCAGAACCAATCTCGAGTCCAGAGGCTTCTCCTTGGGTCGGTAACAAATTACGTGCTCAGCTACTCCAGTAAGCCGGTACTTGCCATACCGATGAAAATGCCGAATCATACATAAATTTGAGAGCGAACCGCATGGAAGCGGTTGAACAAAATAAATGAACACGAACAAGAAAGGATCACAATGGTTACTTACGAGAAAAAAGATTGGATGAAAACACCCGTCGAACTGCCTGAACTCCCGTGGGCAAAAGATGCACTAGAGCCCGTGATTTCGAAGGAGACGATCGACTTCCACTATGGCAAGCACCACAACGCCTATGTAGAGAAGACAAAAGAGCTGATCGCCGGGACCGAGCTCGAAGACAAGTCGCTAGAAGAGATCAAACTCGTGGCAAAAGCAGATCCGGAGAAAAAAGTCCTCTACAACAATGCCGCTCAGGTGTGGAACCACAGCTTTTACTGGAAATGTCTATGTCCTGCCGGAGAATCGACAATGCCAGAAGAACTCAAAGAAATCCTCATCAGAGATTTTGGTTCGGTAGAAGAGTTCAAGAAGCAGCTCGTAGCAGCGGGCATGGGTCAGTTCGGAAGCGGCTGGGCATGGGTAGTACTTGAAGACGGAAAGCTCTCCATTGACAAGACCCCCAATGCGGAAGAACCTTGGACCGATACGCGTTCGCCTGTTTTGACACTCGATGTCTGGGAACATGCCTACTATCTTGATTTTCAGAATCGCCGCCAGGCCTATCTGGAGGAAGTACTCGAAAAGATCGTCAACTGGGAGTACATGCTGCGCAACATCAAAAAATACAGTTAGTGTCTTTTGTGACAAAAAAGGCGGGTTTCATGCGAAGCCCGTCTTTATTGTTTTCTGGGAGTCTTAGGAAGACTTATCTTTTCGCGCTGGAAGTGGTATGCCCTTGTCTTCTAGTTATAGTGCGGCCGGGACGTTGCAGACAGGACGCAAATGGGTACACTCTCTTGTAGGGAGGAGATGATTTGTTGCTAAGAAAAGCCCTCAGGCTGTATTTTTACCTACTCGCTCG
This sequence comes from Tissierellia bacterium, assembly GCA_012841045.1. GTDB lineage: Bacteria > Bacillota > Clostridia > Peptostreptococcales > Acidaminobacteraceae > DUVM01. The sequence continues at coordinate 18,175 of DUVM01000158.1, forward strand.
AGGCGTGGTGCGGGAGAGAGAACTGTGCGAGGTGCTGGCATGCTCGCAAGAAGAGCTCGTGAAAACGGCGCAGATCCTCAAAGACAGCGCCATTTCCCTTCGCACAGAAGATGGTTTCTGGCTCGAAGATGATGACGTCTTTTCTTTTTTACTCAGTGAGACGGAGGCAGATACGCTGAGGGACTTTCAGAGGCTCTTAAGACAAAGACAGCCAAAACTCCAGAGGCGCCTAAGTGACATCATACTCCTTCGAGCGGCAGCAGACGATCTGCTTATTTCTCGCAGAGAGCGAGCAAACCGAGAGGATTCCCCACAACTTGATGAACTGCTAGAAAGAGCGGCGGAGGAAGGATTCTCTCTTATCGTGCGATTTGAAGATTCGCAGGGAGAGGATGTCAAGGAGCTTCATATTGGAAACGTCCTTCGCACCGAAGATACGGCGATGATTCTCGCTGAAGATCTCACTGGACGAGCGATAAAGATTAGATCGGAAGATATCATAGAAGCATATCTTCCGACAGAGAGAAGGAAGACAAGATGTCAGGTGCAGATGCGCGCGGAGACTCTTTCTCTCATCGCTCCATTTCTTGAAGAAGAATCCACGATCACTGCCAGAGGTCGGGAGATTCTTTTGACAACGCGAGTGAAGAACTTGAGAGAATTCCTTGCTCTGATAAAACAATATGACCCTCAGGCAAAGATCCTGGCGGGAGGAGACAACGATGATGACAAAGAAAATCACAGATATCCTTGAGCAAAAGAATCGGGCGATGTCGCCTGAAGAACTGGGCAAAGCTCTGAATCTTAAGGACAATGAGAAAGCTGCCTTGGCGATGGCGATGGCGGAACTGGTGCAAAAAGGTGTGATTCAGCGCACCAAAAAGGGGCGTTACCGACTCCTCGCTGAGGACAAGATCTTTGCCGGTACGATCCAGCTGACGGACCGCAACTTCGGCTTCTTTCTCTATGACGAGCCGGGACATGAAGATGTGTTTATCCACGGGTCTGCACTACATGGGGCGATGAACGGAGATCGCGTCCTGGTCAAAATCATCCAGGAGAAAGTAGGAGATCAAAAAGCAGAAGGGATCGTTCTCAAAGTGCTGGATCGCCGAACGACAACCGTCATCGGCATCCTCCAAGTCAATAAAGACCATGCATTTTTGATTCCCTATGATCGAAAAGTGCGTACTGATATCTATCTAGATGTCAAAGAAAACAAACTGACGAAGCAGCATGAGGGAATGGTTGCCGAGGTGACGATCATCAAGTGGCCGACAGAAGGCAAAAATCCCGAAGGACGAGTGGTGGATATCTTGGGGCGTGTGGACGACCCGGGACTTGACGTGGAAATGGTGATTCGCACATTTGATCTGCCCTCTGAGTTCCCACAGGAAGTTCTCGATGAAGCCAAGGCTCTGCAAGAAGAGCCGATGCAGGAGGAATTTGAACATCGAAAAGACCTGCGGGACTTGTTGACGTTCACCATCGACGGAGCGGATGCAAAAGACATCGATGATGCTGTCAGTATAGAGACGACGCAAGATGGCTATCGCCTCGGTGTGCACATTGCCGATGTCAGTCATTACGTGAAAGAATACAGCGCGCTTGATAAAGAGGCCTTTCGCAGAGGCACCAGTGTCTATCTAGTTTCTAAAGTGCTCCCGATGCTGCCAAAGGAACTCTCCAATGATCTCTGCTCACTGAATCCAGGAGAAGACAAACTGGCAATGAGCGTGATGATCGAATTAAACAGAAAAGGGGAGACGCTCTCACATGAAATCTTTCCTTCGGTCATACGCAGTTCCTATCGCCTCGTTTATGACGATGTCTCTGATCTTTTGGAGGGAAAAGAGGTGCCGGCACTGAAGGAAATCGAAGCGCCGCTACAGGCCATGGGAGAGCTCTCTAAGTTACTCACGGAAAAACGACGACTGAGAGGGGCGATTGACTTCGGCATTGCGGAGAGCTATTTCGAGCTCGATGAAAACGGCTGGCCGATCGACATGAAGTTTCGCGAAAGGCGTATCGCCAACCGCCTGATTGAGGAATTTATGATTCTCACCAATGAGGTAGTCAGCGAACACTTTTATTGGATAGAAGTCCCTTTTTTATACAGAACGCATGAGAAGCCAAGCGCAGAGAAGTTGATGGAGTTTAACACCTTTATCCATAATTTCGGATTCCACTTAAAAGGACGTCTTGAAAACATTCACCCTTCCGCACTGAATCTTTTGATCGATCAGGTGGAGGGAAGCCCCCAAGAGCATCTGATCAACAAGATGATGCTTCGAAGCCTCAAGCAGGCAAAATACACGAATTACTTCGAAGGTCATTTCGGACTGGCCAGCACGTACTATTCACACTTCACGGCGCCTATCCGCCGCTACCCCGACCTGCAGATCCACCGCATCATCAAAGATCAGCTCGCCGGCAAGATGACAAAGAGACGAAGGGAACATTATGATTCGATTCTCGAAGCGGTGTCCGAACAGTCGAATATGACGGAGAGACGTGCCGATGATGCCGAACGAAAGATTGACGACATCAAAGCAGCTCAGTTCATGAGCGATCGGATCGGAGAGGAGTTTGACGCAGTGATCTCAGGATTGACCGGGTTTGGGATATTTGTGGAGCTCGACAACAGCGCCGAAGGGCTTATTCCGCTCAGTTCTCTTGATGAGTTCTTTCAATTTGACAAAGAGAAGTATATTCTCACAGGGAACAAAGGGACCAAGCTTGAACTGGGTCGGGCGCTTCGAGTGAAGCTGGTCAGTGTCAACACACAGCGAGGAGAAATCAACTTTGAACTGATGAGGTATGGCCATGAAACTACTCGTAACGGATCTTGACGGAACTCTGCTGACGAAAGAAAAAATCATTTCACCGGGTGTGAAGGAAGCCATAGAACGATGGAAAAAAGCGGGAAATGCCTTTGTCATCTCCACAGGAAGACTCTATCCATCCGCAGCGTTTTATCGCGATGAATTGGGAATGGAGCCTGAATTGGTCTGTTGTTCAGGCGCTGTGATTTACAGAGGAGAAGACGTCCTCAGAGAGCATGCGCTTGAACCGGAGCTGGCTAAGAGGCTCTGGGAAGTATGCACCCGCAGAGGCATTTATGCTCAGTACTATAGTTATAATCATCTGATCGCCAATCAGGACGGTGATTTCATGAAGGGGTATCGCAGGGGAAACAGTCTCAGATCGGCCTCTCATCAGGTGCAGCTCGAGGTTCGAGAAACGTTTTCTGTCAATGAACCGATCCACAAGTTATCATTTACCACCTCCGACCCAAGAGAAGCCCAGGAGATCCTCAAAGAGATGCAACCTCTTCAAGATGTCCATGTGTTTCGATCTCTTTCGCACCTCTATGACATCATTAGTGATGAGAGCTCCAAAGGGACTTCTGCTCTCTACCTCAAAGAAAAGATGGGTGCGACGAGACTCTATGGCATCGGAGACAACGAGAACGATGTAGATCTACTGATACAAGCGGATCATTCGGCCTGCATGGCCAGTGCGCCCGAAAGTGTACTAAAGCACGCCGATCTGACCGTCCCGGATGCCGAAGCGGATGGAGTCGCCGTGTATATCGATGCGATTTTAAGCGGCGAGCTGTAACCTGCTAAGTGAAAGGAGACATGATGAATATCATTTATGAAAAAACCACAGACAAATCAGTCGCGCAAGCCATTGAAAGCGTGAAAGCCGAACTGAAAAAACGAGAGTTCGGCGTCCTGTTTGAACTGGATATGAAAGCGAAGCTTCAAGAGCACGACTTAGAACTAAACGGCCACGCTGTAATCATGGATGTCTGCAATCCGAAGCAAGCGCAGAAAGTCCTAAATGAAAGCTTGTCGGTCGGCTATTTCCTTCCCTGTAAAATCGCAGTGTTTTCCCGCGACGGGAAGACCACCATCGGCACGCTGCTACCTTCAGAACTGATGGAGCAGATGCCTGGTCTTGACTTAAAAGAGACGGCAGAAGCGGTGGAGCAAGTGCTGCGGGAGAGCGTAGACGCAGCTGCCAATTCGTAGCAAGAACGGGTGGTCATTCTCTGCGCTTTTATCGGGATGATGCTACTGAGAAACCGTATAGAGAGAGTAAAAGTAACCCTTTTTATCCATGAGATCCTTGAAGGTTCCGCTTTCGAGGATCTTTCCATCTTTCAGAGCAAGAATTTTGTCATAACGGCTCAGGAGCTGATCTTCGAGACGATGCGTGACGACAATCCTCGTCAGCCCGTCAAGTCGGAAGATTGACTCACTGATATGCCTGGCCGTCTCCGGGTCGAGCGAAGCGGTCGCCTCGTCCATCAGAAGTACGGAGTTCTCCCTCAGAAGAGCCCGGGCGATGGCGATGCGCTGACGTTCTCCTCCGGAGAGATGAACGCCGTTTTCTCCACATAGATAGTCTTCGCCTCGCTTCAGGAGGAGTTCTTTTAGTCCCGAAAGCTCGACTGCTCGGTTGACCTGTGCATCGGGAAAATCTCGAAACATCGTGATATTGTCACGGATGCTGCTGTTAAAGATAAAGACATTTTGCTGCACCATAGAGAGCAGATCGTAAAGTGACTGGGTGCTTACATCTCTTAACTCGGTATTGTCGAGGAGAATGTTCCCTTCATATGTCGTGCTCCCGCCCATCAGAAGATGCAACAGAGTGGATTTTCCGCTCCCGGAAGCACCGACCAATCCGACGCACTCTCCCTTGTTGATTTGTGTATCCACTCCGAAAAGGACGGGTTTTCCCTCTTCATAGGCATAGTGGAGATCTTCAAATCGGATGTGGCTTTGGAGTGTGGGAGAAATATCTTTTCCTTCATCGCGCACCTGTGTGCTAAGAGAAGTGGCGAGTTTGTCGATCAGGCCAAGGCTTGCCCGCATACCGGCGAGGGTCTGAGGAACCTCGGCGATGGGGGAGATGAGAAAGTTCATGAGATTGACAAAGGCGATGACGACGCCGGCTGTGACACCTTTGCCGCTCAATGAAAGCCAGGCGCCGACCAAAAAGACGCCGATCTGCGCGATAAAGCCGGCAACGCTTCCAAACATCTGGATGAGCGTAGAAATCTTGCGCTTTCGAAATTTGGCCGCTTCGGCATTCACCGCACTGTGACCGGTCTGTTCCTGAATTTCTTTTTCCGCTTTAAAGCTCTTGATCACGGAGAAACCGGAGAGACTGTCTTTGATGGCGGCCACATA
>DUVM01000159.1 GCA_012841045.1 Tissierellia bacterium
AATGTATTGTGGATTGAATCAAAACAGCCTCGTAAGATATAATACAAATAGTGTCGCGAATTATATCATTTATCAACAAAACTTAAACATCTTGACATAAAACCATTCTTGCGGAGCTATATATATTTGACATTCCAATGCACTACCCACTATGTAGGACAGACGAAGCCAATACCTATGGAAATAGTACACTCATGTATATTTACTATTCGCAGATAAAGTACGGGAAGGAGAGGAACGAGCGTCTGCATTTGACTCATCGAGAAAGTTAACATTCACTTTGGGCTTGTCTTGTCATCTTATTCTGAAAACTGTATTGGAGGTAAAACGATGAAGAAACCGCTATCAAAGGCCATCAAGAACCTGTATGGTTTGGGTGACTTTGGCTTTGGGTTAATGAGCCAAGTTGAACTTTATTTCTTTGTGTTTTTTCTTACTAATGTAGCGAAACTTTCTTTACCTGTCGTTGCCTTGATTGGCTCTGTCACCAGTATCGTCGATGCTGTGCTCTCACCCTTCTATGGTGCGATCATCAGCGGAACAAAACCCATGAAATGGGGAAGAAACCGTTCCTGGATGTTGATTGCGCCACCGCTGGTTGTCATTCCTTATATGTTCCAGTTTTTAAAAGTTGGTCCTGAAATGACCGCAGCTGTTGTAATCAGCTTAGGCTTTATCATCAGCCATATTTTCTGGAATATTCCCTGGGTGGCAAACGTATCTTTGATTCCAGTTCTTGCAAACAATCCTGATGAAGCTTCCTTCCTGTCTTCGCGCAGAGCTACATATACCGCTTTAGCTGCGATTGTCTTCTCATATACAGGAGATCCTCTAGCGCAATTTTTTGCAAGAGTAACAGGAAATGAACTCATCGGATATGGCATTCTTGCTGGAGTGACGGCTGCGATCATGGTTATTTGCTACTGGGTTGTCTTTAAAATCACCGATGGATATGAGCCAACAGGAAAAGAAGCGATGCAGACGCCTAGTGGACAGCGCGTCAGCATTGGCGGGATGATGAAGAGTTTGACGCAAAATCCGCCCCTTGTTTTCTTGCTGCTGTCCGATTTTTTCCGCTACATGGTGAACTTTGTGATGACAGCCGCTGCTCTATATTACTTTACCTATGTTGCTCAGGACACAGGCAAAATGCCCCTTTATCTGTTGGTTGGAGCCGTTGCTCAATTGGTCGGTGCCTATATCGCCGCTCCGATTGCTAAAGCACTTTCCTCACGCACCGCCTCGATTGTCTGCCTTTTCGGCCTCGGTGCTTTTGCTATCGTAGGAAAGTTCTTCGCATTAAATCTCACGGCATTCTTTTTCTTTATCATCGGTGTTCGGGTATTCCTCGGCATTCTGACTTCTGTCATGGTCAGCCTCTATGCTGATACATCGGTCTATGCGCGATGGAAAACGGGCGAAAACGCAACGCCTTTTGTGATGGGTCTGATGACAGTTTCTCTGAAGTCTGCCGTTATTTCTCGAGGAACAGTCATTCCGCTCGTACTTGCTCTTGTCGGATTTGTCGCTGATGCCGACCCCGCCGGTGCATCTCTAGAACTGAAGAATGCTGTAATTAACCTTATTCTGTTGATTCCTGGAATCTTTTCCATTGTTGCAGGGGTCATCTTAGCACTCGGATACAAACTGACTCGTGAAAAGGTTACACAGTATCAAGAGGAGATTGCTGCTCGTGAAGCGCAGGCAGGCGCTTAATATACAGTATATGTAAAGGAGGTGTCTACAGACATTTTGTTATCGTCACCAACTCGAAGGAAACATAAACTTAGGGAGTGCATTTATCCAATGCAATAAAAACTGGGAGGAAAATCAATGGATAAGAAACTGTACGATCTGATCGTGGAAATGGAAGAACAAGACGCTCTTGACTACGCCAAGAAGTATCTCGAAGACGGCGGCGACGCGCAGAAGCTACTCGATGTCTGTCGTGACGCCATGGATGAAGTCGGCAATCGCTTTGAAAAGGGAGAGTACTTCCTCTCTGAACTGCTCCTCGGCGGAGAGATCTTCCAGAGCATCATGGCCATTGCGCTTCCCCATCTTGGAGAAGGAAGCCAGCAGAAACTCGGAAAAATGGTTCTTGGCACCGTGCGCGAAGACATCCATGACATCGGAAAAGACATCTTTAAGGCTTTTGTGGAAGCGGCGGGCTTTGAGGTGGTGGACATCGGGGTCGACGTACCGGAAGAGAAGTTTGTTGAAGCGGTCAAAGAACATCAACCGGATATCGTGGGGATGTCCTGCCTGATTACGGCGGGGATGGTGACGATGAAGAGCACCATTGAAGCGCTGCGTGACGCTGGGTTTAAGACGCCTGTCATCATTGGCGGCGGACGCGTGGATGAGGATGTGAAGGTCTATGTAGGAGCGGATGCGTGGGCGGACGACGCGGCGAGCGGCGTTCGACTGAGCAAAGAACTCGTGGAAGCCTAGAGAACAGTGGGACAAGAGA
>DUVM01000160.1 GCA_012841045.1 Tissierellia bacterium
CCCGCAAGCAAAGCATGGTCATTAAGGGGATCTTTGAGACCCATCGAAACGAAGATATCGTCTCAGGTGCAAAAGAGCTCTCTGAGATCACCGGAGCACCGGTGTATATCTCTGCCTTTGAAGATCTTGGACATTCCTATGGCACGCCGATCAAGGAACAGCGTTTTCCTTTTGGCACCCTTGCCTTGAGAAGTCTTCATACGCCGGGTCATACAAAAGGCCATCTTTCTTATGTGCTTGAGCGAGACGGTGAGCCCTACATGGTCTTCACCGGTGACACGCTCTTCTATGGCGATATCGGTCGAACGGACTTTTATGGAGAAAACATGCTCAAAGAGATGACCGGTCTTCTCTATGACAGCATCTTTGAGAAGATCTTATCTCTAGGAGATCATGTGCTGGTGTATCCTGCTCATGGAGCAGGGAGTGCCTGTGGAGGTGAAATTGAAGAGCGACAGATCTCCACCATAGGCTTTGAAAGAAAATACAATCCTTCCCTTCAGGTGAAAAGCCGAGAAGAGTTCATTGAGAAGCACGGATACATGCGGGCGTTTCCGCCTTACTTCAAAACAGTGGAGCGACTCAATGTCGAAGGGGGAGACTATCTGGGAGAGAAAATCTCACCACCACTCCTTCCCCCTCTGTCAGCTGCTTCCTTTGAGGGGACAATCCTTGACATCCGCTCGAGAAGCGCTTTTGCCGGAGGACATGTACCCGGAAGTCTCTTCTTGAGATATGACATCCTGTCTTCGCATCTTGGCTATATGGAAAAAACAGATGCGCCTCTAGCGCTTCTGGCAGATGATCTCTGTGAAGAGCAGATCTCCTTAGCATATATGACGCTTCTACGCATGGGATACAGCCAGGTAAAAGGATACTTCGGACTCAATGTCCAGAGAGCACTCGAAATCACCGCCTCTGAGGTCGAGTCACTCGAGCAGGTGAGGCCGTCTGACTATCAAAAAGACAGCGAAAACATCCTGGTTCTCGATGTGCGCAGAGAAGATGAGCAGTCAGAAGATGATCCGGTGGAGAGGCGACTGAGTATTCGCCTTAGCAGTCTGCCGACCAGCTTAGAGGAGATTCCTAAAGATGAGAGGATCCTCGTGGTCTGTCAGAGTGGAGAGAGAGCCACAGTCGGTGCCTCTTATCTCAGAAAGAACGGATTTGATGTGGGCATCGTCCGCGGTGGCATGCTCGGACTCATTGCACAGAAGGGCCAAGAATAGACTTCTTCTTTGAGTGGACATGTCGATTCAAGCAGCAAACTATACCAATTTATTCTGATGAGGTCGGCGCGGATGTGCCGACCTTCTTCACACACCATGTTCTGACGAGGAGGATTTGATGAAACGGTTCATCGCAATTATCTTGCTGTTACTCATTCTAACGGGCTGCACAAAGCCTGCAGTAGAAGCGCCTGCTATCCCGACGCAAACCATCTCGGAAGAACTAGTTTACGGCGAGATTAGCGGCGAGCAGATGGTGTCTTTGATCGGAACCGATGTCCTGATTATCGATGTGAGAACGGCTGAGGAATACGCTGAAGGTCACATAGAAGGCGCACAAAATATCCCTGTCGATCAATTTCAAACAGCCTTTGATGAGCTTAAGTTGAGTAAAGACACACCGATGGCTCTATATTGCCGCTCCGGAAATCGAAGCAGTGTCGTCTACCGGATCTTGATGGACGAAGGGTTTGACAAGATATATCATGCTCCCGGGGTGTCACAGTATGACTATCCTCTCGTGAAATAAGAAAAGTCAATGAACAAAGACAGGACAAGTGACAGAGGGGTCGTCGCACTATGGATCTACATCATTCTCTGGTGGAACTGCTGCAGATATAGTACGAGTCATCATTACAAAAGCACCGTGGCTTGTTTTCTTTCTCGGTGAGATTGCTGCGGAAATTGTGGACTCATACGATAGAATAATTATTAGTTGGAGAATACGATATAAAGAAGAAGGAGATCTCTATTATTATGAACGAGTAACAAATATCTATGGAGATGGTTCTCACATAGCCGGTCCTTATACTGATAGAGGAAAAAGTTACTAGGGAGCTTTCAAAAAAGAGGGGATAATGAATAATAAGATCTGGATTCGTTATGCAATAGCGCTGGCAAAAACAATAAGTGTTGTTTTGGCGATTTTACTTATATTCAGGAGAGAAGCAAGTTATATGCTTGCTGTCAGTGCTTTTTGCTCTTCACTCAGTATCACTTTCTATCCTGTTATTTATCGTGATAAAGAACTTTCTTGGTGCGCTAAGGGAGTATTCATTTTTGTTATATTTCTCTTGGCGATCTTTACAGCTCATACGTTTGGAATAACGGAGAAAATCTCAAAGATTGTAACTACGCATATCTTAATTCTCGCCGTTAGCTTTACCAGAGCAACACCTCATTCTTATATTAAATCTGATTTCTGATGTGCTAACTCTTTTCCTGTCATATCATACGCATAGGCAATACAAACCAAATTAATCACATATGAGCCATTCCCACAGTTTTAACTGTGGGATTTTTTAGGATTTTTTTCGCCAAAGGGATATATAAAGTAAGGTATTTTGATGGTAACAGACTGGGTTACCATTTTAAGCTCTTGAGATTTTTCGAGTGTTTCTCATTGGCGAGACTTGGGCTGAAGTGGATTACACGTTTTTCTGGAAAAATGTTCTAAATTGCACCGCTTGTCGTATAATAAAGAAAAAATAACAAAACATAATAATTCGCATTTTTTCTAGGATGTTCAATGAAATTTAAGTCCTGATTTTCTGGGGTTAAGCTCAAAAGAAGAGTATTTGTTAATTTGATAACGACATTTTTCTTGATGTGATATATAATCGAATCATAACCAATGTAAGGAGTGTATTATGTTTCTTTTTGACCAGGAAGAAAACCGGGAGAAGATCGAAGAATTCATCGCATTTATGGATAAGAACCGAGAAATGGATGGTGCTTTGCTTCCTGTGCTCCAGGAAGCGCAGAACAAATTTGGCTATATCCCCGAAGAGATTGTGGAACTGATCTCATCACATATGCAGATTTTGACCTCCACGATATACGGTGTCGCGACCTTCTACTCGCAGTTCAGCTTTGTTCCCAGAGGCAAATATTCTATCAGTGTATGTATGGGAACAGCCTGTTATGTCAAAGGGGCGACAGATATACTCGAGGAGTTCAGCAAGGTGCTGGGCATTGGACTAGGTGAGACGACACCCGACCGAAAATTCTCTATTGTCGAGACGCGATGTGTGGGATTGTGCTCTGATGCGCCGGTCGTGATGATTAACAATCAGGTGTATACGCACTTTAAACGAGCAGATGTAGATCACATTTTGAGTATTCTGGGCTAGGAGGCAAATGATGGCACAAACATTAGCAGAGATCAAAGAGATGGCCTGGTGGGAACTGGTCAAACGGCTCAATGAAACCCCCGACGAGTACAACATCGGACATGACAGTATCTCGTTAAAGGGTGACTACTATCAATTGCAGGAGCGAATTGCTCTTAGAAACATAGGAATCATTAACCCCGATTCGATCGAGGAATACATAGCGACAGATGGATATTTTGCTCTGCAAAAAGCATTACTTATGAAGCCCGAAGAAGTCGTAAAGGTAGTGAAAGATTCAGGCCTTCGCGGGCGCGGAGGAGCAGGTTTTTCAGCCGGAAGAAAATGGGAGTCGGCAGCCAAGCAGCAGGTCGAGCAGAAATATGTCATCTGCAATGCCGATGAGGGAGATCCGGGAGCGTATATGGATCGCTCCATCCTAGAGGGAGATCCTCATAGTGTCTTAGAGGGCATGGCCATCTGCGGCTATGCTATCGGGGCGAACAAAGGCTACATTTATGTTCGAGCTGAGTACCCGAAAGCTGTCTCCTCGCTGATCAACGCCATCGATCAAGCCCAAAAGCTTGGAGTATTGGGAGACAATATTCTTGACTCAGGCTTTGATTTTCATATTGAACTGCGCTTGGGCGCCGGTGCGTTTGTATGCGGAGAATCTACCGCTCTGATGGAATCGATCGAAGGCAAACGCGGCATGCCCAGAAACAAAGAGTTCCGCACGACAGAGAGAGGTCTGTGGGGAAAACCTACCGTCATCAACAATGTGGAGACGCTGGCAAATGTTGCTCCGATTATCAATAAAGGAGCCGATTGGTTCTCCGCCATCGGAACACCTCTTTCGGCGGGGACAAAAGTCTTTGCCCTAGTGGGGAAAGTCAATCATCCTGGACTTGTCGAAGTGCCGATGGGCATGAGCATCTATGATATCGTCTATAAAATCGGGGGTGGCATTCCGGATGGGAAGAAAGCCAAGGCGGTGCAGACAGGTGGTCCTTCCGGCGGTTGTATTCCTTCAAAGATGTGGGACACAAAAGTGGACTTTGAGTCTCTTGAAGAAGTCGGTTCCATCATGGGAAGTGGCGGCATGGTGGTGATGGATGAGAAAGACTGTATGGTCGACATTGCGAAGTTCTTCCTTGAGTTCAGCGTCGATGAGTCCTGTGGAAAATGTACGCCCTGCCGCATCGGAAACAAAAGACTCCTAGAACTTCTTGAAAAGTTCACAGAGGGAGAGGCGGATTACACAGATATCAATAAATTGAAGAATCTCTCCAATGTCATCTGTACCACTTCTCTGTGCGGATTGGGACAGTCTTCTCCCAACCCCGTCCTATCGACATTGAATTACTTTTATGATGAATACAAAGAGCATGCAGAAGACAAACACTGTCGCTCCGGAGTATGTAAGCAACTGCTACGCTATGAAGTCAATGAGAGATGTGTCGGCTGTACACGCTGCTTGCAGCACTGCCCTGTGGATTGTATTACCGGTGCTATTCGCGAGCGTCACTATATTGATTCGGAAAAGTGCATTCGATGTGGGGAGTGTTTCAACAACTGCCCGGTAGATGCGATTACGGTGTATTAGGAGGAGTCTCATGAGAGTAACCATAAATGAAAAAGAAATCCATGTAGAAGAAGGAACAACTATACTGGAGGCGGCAAAGCTGCTCAACATCAGTATTCCCACTCTTTGCCATCTTCACCTTCACGACATTAAGTACTTGAACAAACAAGCTTCGTGCAGAGTGTGTGTGGTGGATGTCAAAGGACAGGATAATCTTCTTCCAGCCTGTGCGACTCCATGTAAAGAAGGAATGGTCATCTCAACCGACTCTTTCCGTGCTATTCAGGCCAGACGTACGATTGTGGAGCTGCTGCTCTCTGATCACCCCAACAGCTGTCTGACCTGCGCCATGAACCTGGATTGTGAACTTCAAAAGCTCGCCGGAGACCTGGGCATCCGAAAGATTCACTACATGGGAGAGACGCATGATGAACCCATCGATGATAACAGTTATTCGATCATCCGTGACCCGAACAAGTGCATCCTATGTAAGCGCTGTGAGACCATGTGCACGGAGATCCAGACCGTCGGTGCCCTGACGGATATCGGGCGAGGCTTTTTTACCACAGTAGGACCTGCTTTTCACCGCCCGATGAATGAGACAACGTGCACATTCTGTGGACAGTGTCTGGCGGTCTGCCCGACAGGTGCCCTGACAGAAGTCAACAATATCAAAAAAATATGGCGCGCGATCAATGCCGATAAATACGTCATTGTTCAGACAGCTCCTGCTGTGCGAGTGGCTCTGGGAGAGGAGTTTGGCTTGGAACCCGGCACTCCGGTCACAGGAAAAATGGTCACGGCTCTTCGCCGCGTGGGCTTCAAACAGGTGTATGATACGAACTTTGCAGCCGATCTGACGATCATGGAAGAAGCCACAGAGTTTGTCAATCGAGTGAAGCATGACGGGAAACTGCCGATTCTTACCTCCTGCTGCCCGAGCTGGGTCAACTTCATTGAGCAGCAATTCCCCGACATGCTCGATATCCCGAGCACCTGTAAATCACCTCACGAGATGTTCGGTGCGCTGACAAAGAGCTATCTATGTGAAAAGATGGGCCTCAATCAGGACCAGGTCGTCGTCGTCTCCGTGATGCCCTGTGTAGCAAAAAAATATGAGTCTCACCGACAGGAGCTACAGGGAGAGGGAGGACACAGAGATGTCGACTTTGTTATCACAACAAGAGAACTGGCCATCATGATTAAAGAAACCGGCATCAACTTCCTTGACCTGCCCGATAGCGACTTTGACAATCCGATGGGAGAATCGACAGGCGCCGGTGTGATCTTTGGCTCCAGCGGCGGTGTCATTGAGGCGACGCTTCGCACGGCTTATCACATGATGACCGGCTCGGAGCTTCCGGACACCCTCATTGAGTTCCATGGTCTGAGAGGGCTTGACGGGATTAAGACAGCGAGTGTAGATATCGAAGGAAGAACCTTCAATATTGCCGTGGCCCATGGCCTTGGAAATGCTCGCAAGCTGCTTGAGGGCATTCGAGATGGCACATTTGAGGTCGATGCGATAGAGATCATGGCTTGTCCGGGCGGCTGTATCGGAGGAGCGGGTCAGCCTTATCATCATGGAAATATGGAGATTCTTGAAAAAAGAGCGCAGGGAATCTACGCCGAAGACAGAAATAAAGAAAAAAGACGCTCCCATCAAAATGTCCATGTCCAAAAACTTTACAAAGAATTTTTGGGGACTCCGGGAAGCAAAAAAGCACACGATCTTCTGCACACCCACTATACACCCAGACCCAAACTCTAAGAAAAGGTGCTGTTGCCAATAGTAAGATTTGCTAAATTCTAAGTGAAACGAGGTTTCTTCCTTCACTAATGTGTAAAGAGACCTCGTTTTTTCGTCCCTTTTTAAAATTTGTCTTCGTCCGATTTCAGGAAACAGGTTCTAGGAAGCGACGACTCTTCTTTCTCAGGGACTGTAAATATCAAAAAGAAGGGAATATCGACTGTAGTATGAAGATGATGGCTCCCTTTGAAGGGAGACGGAGGGAGAAATCTCATGCTGAAAAAGATGTGGAGGAAAGAAGCAGTAGAAAAAGAAAAAATTTAATATCTTGCCAAATCATTGAAAAAAGCAAGGAATTTTAGTATTCTATAAATAAATGTATCAAATGTGTTATCTGAAAAACATAAGTGCGATGTCTTGGTGGTTATTTCTTTAATTGTTGAGGGATTAGCTTCACTGTTATCCATTGAAATAAGGAGAAAACATGAGCAGATTAACTGTAATGACTGAAAACAAAGCTCAACAGACGGTAGAAAATATCTACAAAGACTTGGAAAGGCGAATTGTAGCCAGCCCACCCGGTTTATGTCCTATCGATCTTCTGTCTTCATTTTTGAAGATGACACATGCGCAAACTTGTGGAAAATGTGTCCCGTGCAGAATCGGTCTAGGAAAGCTAGAAAATCTTTTGGATGCTATCTTGGATGGGACAGCCACGACAGAGACATTGGACATGATTCAAAAGACAGCAGAGACAGTATACTATTCTGCTGACTGTGCCATAGGCTGGGAATCGGCAGAGATGGTGCTAAAAGGCCTTATGGGTTTCCGAGAGGATTTTCTATCACACATTACGTCGGGTAAATGCACCTTCGAGTTGAATCAGCCGGTTCCATGCAGATCGCTCTGTCCTGCCGGGGTTGACATTCCTGGTTACATAGCACTTATCAACGAAGGCAGACATCAAGATGCCATTAAACTGATAAGAAAAGACAATCCTTTCCCGGCGGTTTGCGGATTAATCTGTGAGCATCCCTGTGAGAGACGTTGTCGCCGCAACATGGTAGATGCACCCATCAATATAAGAGGCTTAAAACGTTATGCAGCTGAGCATGCCGGCAAGGTACCAGTAAGCAAAATAGCAGAAGGAACGGGAAAGAAAGTTGCTATTGTAGGCGGGGGACCTAGCGGACTATCAGCTGCTTATTATCTTGCATTAATGGGTCACAAAGTAGAGGTGATTGAAAAACGCAAACGACTTGGAGGCATGCTTGCCTACGGAATACCGAATTACAGACTTCCTGTTGAACTGCTAAATGCCGACATTGATGCCATACTCTCTGCGGGAGTGAAAGTCCACTATGAAGTAGAAGTAGGGCAAGATGTGAAATTAGAGGAACTAAAAAAAGACTTTGATGCTGTATACATAGCGATAGGCGCACACATAGACAAAAAACTGAGTATCGACGGATTAGATGCTGAAGGGATCTACTCGGCCGTGGATATCCTCAGACAGATCGGAGATGGCGAGATGCCGATCTTTGAGGGATTAAATGTCTCTGTCATAGGTGGCGGTAATGTCGCTATGGACGTGGCTAGAACAGCCAAGAGACTGAACGCGAAGTCTGTGTCCGTGCTGTATAGACGCCGAAAAGACGATATGACCGCGCTACCCGAAGAGATTGAGGCGGCGATGGCTGAGGGCTGTGAGATCTATGACCTATCGTCTCCGCTAAGTATCGAAAAAGACGAAGCGGGCAAGATCACTTCGGTCCTGATCAAGCCTCAGATCATCAGCAGCATCAAAGACGGCAGACCGACGCCAAAGGACGCTGACAGACAGACCGAAGCGATCCCGACGGATATTTTGATCATTGCTATCGGTCAAGGCATTGAATCAAGAGAGTTCGAGAAGTATGGTGTCGAGGTGAAAAAAGGTACGATTTCATCGTTGGAGACAGCGGAGATAGCAGGCATTGATGGCTTCTTTGCTGGAGGAGATTGCGTTACCGGTCCCGCTACAGTCATTCGAGCGATTGCTGCTGGCAAGGTCGCTGCAGCAAATATAGATAACTATCTAGGCTTTAATCATATTATCGAAAGCAATGTAGAGATCCCTGAAGCGAAATTAGTAGACAGAGATCCTCGTGGCAGAGTGAATATGAAGGATAGACCGGCGGCGATCAGAATCAATGATTTTGACCTAGTTGAACTAGGGATGAGTCAAGAAGAAGCACAACAGGAGTCATCTAGATGCCTGAGGTGTGATCACTTTGGCTATGGAATCTTCAAGGGTGGGAGGTATCTAAAATGGTAAATCTGGTCATGAATGGTAAAGATATACGAGTCCCCAAGGGCACGACGATACTCGATGCTGCTAAAATGAATCACATTAGTATACCTCATCTGTGTTATCTAAAGGATATAAACGATATCGGCGCCTGTCGGGTCTGTGTCGTGGAAGTCAAGGGCTTGGAGAGGCTGGTTACATCATGCAATAATACGGTCGAGGAGGGGATGGAAGTGTTCACTAACAGTCCTAGAGTGAGGACGGTTAGGAAGACAAATGTTCAACTGATTCTATCTCAGCATGACTCCAATTGCGCCATTTGTAATCGCTCCGGTAACTGTAGCCTACAGACTTTATCAAACAACCTTGGGATTCACACCCCCTTCTTTAAAAAAGAACTGCCGAACGAGACGTGGAATGAAGTGTATCCGCTGATCAGAGACCCTCAAAAATGCATTAAATGCATGAGATGTGTTCAAGTCTGCGACAAGATCCAATCAATGAATATTTGGGATATCGCCAAAACGGGCGCAAGAACGACCGTGGATGTGTCAGAAAATCGAGACATCAATTCAGCAAACTGTGCGATCTGTGGTCAGTGCATTACTCATTGCCCTGTGGGAGCTCTGAGCGAGAGAAATGATATGCAAAAGGTCTTTGACATGTTAGCTGACAAAGACAAAGTAGTCATCGTTCAGGTGGCACCGGCTGTGAGGACGGCGTGGGCTGAAGAACTGGGCCTGTCACAAGAAAAAGCAACCGTGAAACGCATGGTCGCTGCCCTCAAGCGAATAGGTTTTGACTATGTGTTTGATACGACGTTTACGGCGGACTTAACCATCATGGAAGAAGGCACGGAATTCTTGAACAAACTGGGAGGCGGGGAAAGTGAAAAATATCCTTTGTTCACTTCTTGTTGCCCCGGTTGGGTGCGATTTCTCAAGTACGAGTATCCAGAATATGTCGGCCAATTATCTAGTGCAAAATCACCGCAGCAGATGTTTGGTGCAGTGACAAAAACTTATTACGCTCAAAAGATGGGCATTGACCCCGAGAATATTTTTAACGTATCGATCATGCCGTGCATAGCCAAAAAATATGAGTGCGGCGTCAGCGTATTAGACGACGCAGGCTATGGGCCGGATGTAGATGTGGTATTGACGACGCGAGAGCTATCTAGGATGATCAGAGCAGAGCACATTGTTGTGGACGATCTTCCTGAGGAAGAGTTTGATCTCCCCCTAGGTATCGGAAGCGGTGCCGGTGTGATATTTGGTGCAACCGGCGGCGTGATGGAAGCGGCTCTGAGGACGGCATATTTTGTCGTAAACGGTAAGAACCCGGATCCTGATCTATTCCAGGATGTGCGTGGTGTCGATGGATGGAAGGAAGCCACTGTAAATCTAGGCGGAAATGTCGTAAAAGCGGCTATAGCCAGTGGACTAGGCAACGCTCGCAAACTGATGAATGCCGTGAAAAAAGGTGATGTTGACTATCACTTTGTGGAGATTATGGCATGTCCGGGCGGGTGTGCAGGCGGAGGCGGTCAGCCTATACACGATGGGGAAGAATTGGCAGAGGAGAGAGGCAAGTACTTGTATGGCCTTGATCAAATAGACAATCTGAGATTCTCACATGAAAATCCATCTGTATTGGCATGTTACGAAGAATTTTTCGGGGAGCCTCTTTCGGAAAAAGCGCATCACCTACTTCATACGGACCATTCGGAGTGGGAGCTTGAGATTTAGAAGGAGCATATTATGAAGCGAAGAACGATGATCCTTGTTTTGGTGATGATGATTCTTCTCCTTGTATCCTGTGGTAAAAGCAGTGAGGGTACTGAAGTGCCGACCACGACGGATCAAACACCTGTTCAAGAAGAAACCAATGGCGAAGATGTTCAGGAAGAGCCGGTCGAAGTAGAGACGGGCGAACCAGACAGTGAACCGATCACGATCCGGTTGGCGGGACTAAAAGGTCCCACCACGATGGGGGCAGTGAAACTATTAGAAGACGCAAAGGCCGGATTAACAGAAAATTCGTATGATTTTACATTGGCTACGTCAGGAGATGAAGTCGTTCCTCTGATCACACAAGGGGAAGTAGACATCGCACTCATACCGTCCAACTTAGCGTCGATTCTCTATAATAAGACACAGGGAAAAATACATGTTATAGCAAGTAACGTCCTTGGGGTACAGGCCATCGTCGCAAAAGGTGAAGAGATCTCATCGGTTGCTGACTTAAAAGGAAAGACCATTATGGCTACGGGCAAAGGCACCGTTCCCGAGATGATCTTGAGAATTATCCTTAAAGCCAATGGCATCGACCCTGATGCAGATGTTACCATGGACTGGAGAGCAGAACCCACAGAAATCGTAGGTGTCTTGTCTCAAGATGACGGGGTTGCTATGTTACCACAGCCTTTTGTCACCGTGGCGATGAGCAAGGTAGAGGGCTTAGTAGAAGCGATAGACTTATCGAGCGAGTGGGACAATGAAAAACCATTCCCCATCGTTACAGGCGTAGCGGTCGTGAGAAGTGAGTTTTTACAAGACAACAAGGCGCTCGTTGATCAATTCTTGACCGAGTATCAAGCATCTATCGAATTTGTCAATAGCCATGTCGAAGAAGCGGCTGAGCTCATCGAGTCCTATGATATTGTAAAGGCTCCCATTGCCGTCAAAGCGATCCCGAAGTGTCATTTGCACTTTATGGAAGGAGAGGAGTTAAAGAGCGCCTTATCAGGTTTTCTGGGTGTCATTCACGAAGAAGAACCAAAGGCCGTTGGCGGCGAATTGCCCAAAGACGACTTCTACTATGAAAAATAAAACACTCAACAGCACACTATCCATCATATTGGCAGTTTTCGTATGGGAAATTGCTTCGTTAGCCATAGGAGAAGAATTGTATTTGCCTTCTCCTATGGCAGTTTTCTCAGAAATGATTGAGTTAGTGCTGCGATCTGATTTTCTCCTGATTGTGTTGACGACGATATCAAAAATTGTCATCGGCTTTGGCTTAGCCGGACTGGGTGGCTTTCTATTAGCGATGGCTTGTGTTCGCTGGGAACCCTTAGAGATTCTTGTCCATCCCTATATCACTTTCTTAAAGTCCATCCCGGTCGTATCTTTTATTTTGTTATGTCTTCTATGGGTTTCTAAGGACCTTTTACCTATCGTCATCGTGTCTATGGTCAACCTGCCGATCATTTACACAAATGTGCTAAATGGAATAAAATCAACGGATATAAAGCTACTTGAGTTAGCTTCGATATATAAAATGAGCTATCTAAGCATCCTAAAATATATTTTTTTCCCCGCCATGAAACCGCATTTGTTTTCCGCTACGTATCTTGCGTCGGGGATTGCCGTTAAAAGTGCAATAGCCGCAGAGATCATTGGACTGCCACACATATCTGTTGGCAACTCTCTGATGAGCGCAAAGATTTACTTAGAGACCAGAGAGCTCTTTGCTTGGACCGTCATCATATT
Organism: Tissierellia bacterium; assembly: GCA_012841045.1. Lineage (GTDB taxonomy): Bacteria > Bacillota > Clostridia > Peptostreptococcales > Acidaminobacteraceae > DUVM01. The sequence goes on from DUVM01000160.1 coordinate 12,460, forward strand.
TATTATCAGTTATATGTTTGAAAAACTCGCGGCTTATCTCCTGAAGGCATTCTATGTGGTGCTAGAGTCATGAGAGAAATACTCATTGAAAACCTAAAAATATGCTATGGAAGTGAGACGGTCATAGATAATTTCTCATGTAGTATCGGCTTGAATGACATCACAGCGATCATGGCGCCATCGGGGAGGGGAAAGACGACCCTGTTGTATGCCCTTTTGAATCTAATAAGCATAGATGGTGGAAGAATATCCGGAGTACCTGAGAGCATTAGCGTTGTATTTCAAGAAGGCAGATTGTTTGAGGACTTTAACGCTTACAACAATATCTTTGCATTGATGAACAAGAGAAAAACCGGCATAACAAAACATGAAATCCAACAGCATTTAAAAGAGCTCAATCTATTAGAACACGCTGAGAAAAAAACCAGAGAATGGAGTGGCGGAATGAAGCGAAGGCTCGAGATTATAAGAGCGGTGATAGCGCAGAGCGAGCTGATCATTCTCGACGAACCATTTAAGGGGATTGATGATAAGAACAAAGAAAAAGTCATCGACTATATCCTCAAGAACAGAAGAGACAGAGGCATCATTATGACCACGCATAATAAGAGCGAGATCGGTATGCTAAATGCAAGGTTATTAGAATTTTAATTTGGGGGAGATAACGACAGAGAATATTTTGTAAAGATCATCGCATGGAGATTCTTTTTATCATCTGAAAAGGCTCCGTCGGGTGGGATACGATACGCATTCATCTAAGGGAGGCTGTCTCACGCTATACACTAGCGTGAGGAGAAGCGGATTCATTTCCTCAAGATTACAAAGGGCAAATCGCACGGTTTTATCAAGTCATCATATTGCTTACATTGAAAGGATAGAACACTAAGCTTGAATGGTCGGATGCTTTTCACTAGAGGCATCGATGTCATGAACACGAAGCACGTGGCAATCTAACTCCAAGAAGGGACTCATAGAAAGAGTAGGATGGGGGTGGCAATGTAGAGACAGTGGAAAATGATACCTAACTTTGCTTATGTGCCTGACAGCAGTAAACCCAAAAGCTACTTTGGACGAAAACACTGACAAAAAGTGAGGTAAATGAATGAGGAATGCAACAAAAACAAGCGCGAAAATACTGTCACTGCTTATCGTTTTTGCGCTGTTACTGGGGCTCACAGCATGTGCTGGAAAGCCGACAGATTCTCCAGCTGAAGAACCGACTCCGAGCGAAACCGTCGCCGATACACCGACCCCATCAGAAGACGAAACCAGGACTCAACGACAGGAGATGTAGAAGCGTCAGAGACAAGTGACGTGATTTACATAAACGGCAACATATATACAAAGTACGTGGCGGGGGAGAACACGAATCCAAAATTTGAATTTTGGGGACCGAACGGAACATATGAAAAAGCAAGTGTCATCGCTGTCAGCGAAAGGCGATTCGTCTATGTGGGCGATAGTCAAGCGGAAGCCGAAAAAGCGACTGCGGACAATCCAACCATCATTGACTTAGAGGGGAAAACAGTGATTCCGGGCTTGATTGAAAGCCATATGCACTTCGTTTCCGAAGGAATCACCCGGACGATGATCGACATCTTCTGGAAATCAAAAGAAGAAATTATTGAAGAAGTAAAAAAAGAAGCTCAGCGCTTTAAAGACAGAGATGAACCCTTGACCACTTGGATTGTCTCACGTGGCTGGGTTGATACACTGGAAGGCTGGACTCCTGCGACAGCAAAGGAACTTGATGAAGTATCCTAGGGGTATCCGGTATATCTTGGACACGCAAGCGGTCACGGTGGCTGGGCGAATACGGCAGCCATGGAAGCCGCGGGCATTGATACCACCAAGGATATAGGCCCGGATGGAAAGACAGCCGACCCGACAGGTGGCGTCATCGTACGAGATGAAGATGGCAACGCCACAGGTCTCTTCCAGGGTGGCCCAGCAGCCAGACTGGTCAGCTCAAGCCAGCCGGAAAAGACAAAGGCACAGCTCGTCGAAGCCGTGTATGCTGCACAGAAAGAATGCTTTGAGTTTGGCATCACCACGGCGATGGACGCCGGAACCGGTGTATCTACGATCCACATGCTCAAAGAGCTCTATGAAGATGAGGAGAATCCCCTCAAAATCAGACTCTATGAAGAGATGGGAGTGGATAACAAAGAGCCGGAGAATGGCTCAGATGTCGCCTTCCGAGCAGAAGCACAAGGAGGCGCCCCGGAGATTGGACTCTATGATGACAGACTGACGATCAGAGTAGCTAAGATCATGCTCGACGGCGCGATGGGCTCGAGAACGGCTGCTATGCTGGAACCGTATGAACCTTATACCGATCAGGGAACGGGCCAGACCATCACAGACAATACCGGATCTCCAAGAATTACCGAAGAGATGCTTGAAGTGATCGTAAAACAGAATCTCGAAGCCGGATTCTCTACCAGTGCACACGCCATTGGTGACTACGCAAACAGGATGTATATTGACACGGTAGATAAAGTCATCGCCGAGTTAAAAGAAGAATATGCGGATACAAAGCCTGAGGCTTTCCAGGGAACACAGGAAGAATGGAACGAATGGATCAATGATACGAGAGTCCGAACCGAACATTTCCAGTTTGTCTCCATGCTGCCAAATGGCGACTACGCCAACGACATAGAAAAAGCAATTGCTGTGGGGATTACCCCATCCATGCAATTCATCCACGCTACTTCTGACATGAATGGAGCGGAACCCCGTATTGGTCCAGACCGGATTCAAGGGGCCTATGCATGGCGCAAGATACTTAACTACGGCGGAATCATCGCTAACGGAACCGATGCGTCGGTTGAACTCCTCAACCCCTACCATGGCTTTTATGCAGGACTGACCCGACAGTTCAGAGAGGACGGCGGTTCTCCGGAGGGTGCTGGCACGCCAGGAGGAGCGGATGTAGGCTGGTACGAAGAGGAATGCTTGTCGATAGAGGAAAATCTTGCCGCTTACACGATTTGGGGAGCTTATGCAAACTTCGAAGAAGATATCAAAGGCTCTATCGAAGTCGGGAAACTGGCAGATTTTGTCGTGCTCGATCGAGATGTGGTCGAATTAGGTTCTTCAGATGCTTCTTCTGAAGTTCGAAAAATCATTGACACGCAGGTAGTGATGACCGTGCTCGGTGGCGAAGTGGTATTCAAGCAGTAACGTTTTGCTGTGATATCGCTGCGTTGTTCAGAGTGAAAACCTTTGCTACCTTCGATAATCCTATCGAAGGACAGAAGCGAAAATCGTGACATGAGAAGAAGTGTCTGGCAACAGATGCTTCTTCTTTTCATATCCGAAGAGCAATAGAATGGCGTTGTTATTACTGTAGAGCACCCGCCTTCCGAGGGTGCAGACAGAAATATAGTTGTCGTCTGAAGTTTTAGGGTCGAAAAAACATTAACGCTGATATATGGAGACAATCATTAAAAAGTATCCGTGTGACTTACAAATGAAATTTCGCTGGGTACATCTGCAAACTCAAGAATATGGGGTTTCGCTTCTGCCTTCTTCGTGGTACAATCACTTGGAGTTATATATTTACACAGGAACTGAATCGACAGAGGAGTAGTAGCGCCCGAACTTCGCTTCAGAGAACAGGTGATTGGTGAGAACCTGTGCGAAGAAAGTGTGAACTCGCCTTGAGAAATGGGCTCGTCCCCCGTATCGGACTAAGAGTGGACTCTCGTCAACCAGGGTGGTACCGCGCGTCAGCGCCCCTGGAGGAGGTCCTTTTTTGTTAAGAAAGAGAGGAAACAGTGGAACAGTATGATTTTCGGACAATAGAGAAGAAATGGCAGAAGAAGTGGGAAGAGGAGAAGACGTTTCAGGTAGAGAACTTCACCCCAGGAGAAAAAGACTATCTGCTCATAGAGTTTCCCTATCCTTCCGGAGAAGGGCTTCATATCGGGCATCCCAGACCCTATACGGGAATTGATATCATCGCGCGCAAACGCCGGCTCGAAGGACGGGTGGTTCTCTTTCCGATCGGCTTTGACTCCTTTGGCCTGCCGACGGAGAACTATGCGATCAAGCACAAGATCCATCCGCAGATCGTGACGGAGAGAAATGTCGAGCGCTTCACACAGCAGCTGAAAATGTTGGGTTTGAGCTTTGATTGGGATCGATGCGTGCTGACAAGTGATCCTTCCTATTACAAGTGGACGCAGTGGATTTTTCTCCAGCTCTATAAACACGGTCTTGCATACAAAGCGAAGATGGACATCAACTTCTGTCCTTCCTGCAAAGTGGGCCTTGCCAATGAAGAGGTGGTCGGAGGCGAGTGCGAGCGTTGTCACACGCCCGTCATTCGCAGGGCAAAAGAGCAGTGGATGCTTGAGATTACCAAATATGCTCAGAGACTCCTAGATGACCTCGATACCGTCGATTTTGCCGAGCGCATCAAAGCGCAGCAGCGAAACTGGATCGGCCGCAGTGAAGGCGCGACCATTCGCTTTCCTGTCATCGATACGCAAGAGCATCTTGAAGTCTATACGACGCGCCCTGACACAGTGTACGGTGCAACCTATATGGTCATTGCGCCCGAGCATCCGCTGATCGAAAAGTATGCGACGCGCATCAAAAATATGGAAGAGCTGGAAGCCTATCGACACGAAGCCAAGCATAAGAGCGACTTTGAGAGAATGGAACTGGTCAAGGACAAGACGGGTGTGCGCATCGAAGGACTGGATGCGTTAAATCCCATCAGCGAAGAAGTTCTGCCGATCTATATCAGTGACTATGTCATGATGGAGTACGGCAGCGGCGCCATCATGGCGGTGCCGGCTCATGATGAGCGTGACTATGAGTTTGCGCAAGTCTTTCATCTCCCCATCCACGAAGTGGTCAGCGGCGGAGATGTAACGCGTGAAGCGTATACAGGTGACGGGACCATCGTAGGAAGTCCTTTGATCAATGGACTCAGCGTCCCTGAGGCGATAGAAAAGATGACCGCGATCCTAGAAGAAAGAGGGCTAGGGGAGCGCAAGGTGCAGTTCAAACTTCGCGACTGGGTGTTTTCTCGCCAGAGATACTGGGGAGAGCCGATTCCGATTGTCCACTGTCCAAAGTGTGGCACTGTGCCGCTCGATGAGTCGGAGCTGCCCCTTCTGCTTCCAGAAGTGCAAGTTTATGAGCCGACAGAAGACGGTTCGAGTCCACTTGCCGCGATTACCGACTGGGTCGAGACGAGTTGTCCGACGTGCGGTGGTCCTGCGCAGCGTGAGACCGATACCATGCCGCAATGGGCGGGCAGTAGCTGGTATTTCCTGCGCTATCTCGATCCGCATAATGATGAGGCGTTGGCTTCGCGGGAGGCGATTGAGTACTGGATGCCTGTCGACTGGTATAACGGGGGCATGGAACACACCACGCTCCATCTGCTGTACTCGCGTTTCTGGCACAAATTCCTCTATGACATCGGTGTGGTGAACACGGTAGAACCGTATGCAAAACGCACCTCTCACGGCTTCATCCTTGGAAAAGGCAATATCAAGATGAGTAAGAGCCGAGGGAATGTCATCAACCCCGATGAAGTCATCGAGGAGGTCGGAGCGGATGCGCTTAGAGGGTATGAGATGTTCATCGGTGACTTTGAAAAGGCCGTCAGCTGGTCAGACGAAGGACTCGGCGGCACCAAGAGATTCTTGGATCGACTATGGTTCGCCTTTGATCGGGTAGATAAAAATAAGCGAGGCTACTCTCCTGAGCTGGAGGTGCAGATCAATCGCACCATTAAAAAAGTGGGAGAGGACTACGAGTCACTAAAGGCCAATACGGCGATCGCTGCGATGATGGCCCTTCTCAATGAATACTACCATCAGGACAGTATCCGTCGCGACGAGTACGAAGTGCTCTTAACGCTTCTCAATCCCGTTGCGCCGCATATCACTGAAGAGCTCAATGAGATGCTTGGCAATCCGCCGATCACAGAAGGCTCCTGGCCTACCTATGATCCGGAGAAAACGCTCGAGGATGTCATTGAGGTGCCGGTGCAGATCAACGGTAAAGTGCGCTTTCGCCTTGATGTAGAAAGAGGGTCGGATGAAGCGGCGATCGACGAACTGCTTGAAGCCAGCGAAGCGTATCATCGACAACTTGAAGGGAAGACACTGATCAAGAGAATCTATATCCAAGACAAGCTGATAAGTCTTGTGGTGAAATAAGGAAGCGATGTTTTACGAGAAAACAAATCAATGGAATGCGCTGACCCAAGCGCAGGAAAAGCGCCTGTGGAAACTGGCTGAAGATTACAAAGCATTTTTAAGCAGGGCAAAGACCGAAAGGCTTGCCAACGAGGAGATCCTGCGACGGGCAGAAGAAGCAGGTTTTGTCTCCTTGGATGAAATCCTCAAAAGAGGAAAAATCTCCCCGGGAGATAAAATCTATCTGAATCAAAAAGGCAAAGCCAGTGTCCTCCTGGTGATGGGGAAAGACCTAGAAGAGGGAATGGACATAGTAGGTAGCCACATTGATGTGCCGCGCCTTGATCTTAAGCCCATGCCCTTGTATGAAGAAGGAAATCTGGCGCTTCTGAAGACCCATTACTACGGAGGGGTAAAGAAATACCAGTGGACCGCCATTCCGTTGGCGATTCACGGCGTGGTGTTTACAAAAGACGGTCAGCGCGTGGACATCTCCATCGGAGAAAAAGAAGACGATCCGGTGTTTTACATCAATGACCTCTTGATCCACCTCTCCGCCGATCAGATGAAAAAGGCGCTCAGTGAAGGGATCCATGCTGAACAACTCAATGTCCTCTTAGGTCATAGACCAAAGAAAGACGAGAAGGAGCTTCCGGTTAAAAAAGCGGTGCTCGACATTCTGAAAAAGACCCATGGAATCATTGAGGAGGACTTCCTCACAGCCGAACTGGAAATTGTCCCGGCGGGAGCGGCGCGTGATGTGGGGATTGATCGAGCCATGATCTGTGGTCATGGACATGACGACCGTGTCAGCGCCTATACGTCGCTGGCAGCGATCATGGAGATCAAAAAGCCTGAGCGCACGGCGGTATGTCTTTTTGCCGACAAAGAAGAAGTCGGCTCTATGGGCAACACGGGCATGGAGTCAAGGTACTTTGAAAATATGATTGCTGAGCTTCTTGCCCTAAGTGGAAAAGGGGAGTTGGCTGTTCGCAGAAGTTTTGCAGCCTCTCGTGTCATCAGCGCCGATGTCACCGTGTGTTTTGATCCGACCTTTCCGGAAGTTACCGAGAAGTACAATGTAGCAAATGCAGGCTGCGGCATTGTCATGAGTAAGTACACGGGGGTTCGAGGAAAAGCGGGCAGTAACGACGCCAATGCCGAATTTCTCAGTGACCTGCGCCAGCTGTTTTCGAAAAAGAAGGTGGTTTGGCAGAGCGGTGAACTGGGAAAAGTCGATCAGGGAGGCGGAGGGACGATTGCATTCATCCTCGCCAATCTCGGCGCAGAAGTCGTAGACATGGGCGTGCCGGTTCTTAGCATGCATGCACCCATGGAGCTGATCAGCAAAGCCGATCTCTATAGTGCCTATACGGCATATAAAGCATTTTTGGAATAGGAGGCAGTCATGAAGACAATTTTTTCTGATAAGGCACCCGCCGCCATCGGTCCGTATGCCCATGCCGTTGAGGCAGGAAATTTTCTATTTCTATCCGGTCAGCTGCCGGTCAATCCGGCCACCGGGAAAATAGAGGCAGAGGATATCGAGGCGCAGGCAAAGCAGGTGTTTGCCAATATTGAAGCCGTACTGCACGAAGCGGGGTATACAAAAGATGATGTCGTGAAATCCACGGTATTTCTCTCCGACATGGCAAATTTCGGCAAAGTCAACGAAGTCTATGCATCTTTTTATGATCCGCATAAGCCGGCAAGAAGCGCGTTTGCCGTCAAAGAACTGCCAATGAAAGCCATGGTGGAGATCGAGACGATCGCATACAAAGAATAGTCCATAGTGGATTCTTTTGTAATCCCGCACCCATCCATCTTCTCCGAAGCTAGACTGTCTTCAGGGGGAGAGGATGAAAAAAGCGTTGTCGGTGACAGTGCTTCTGCTTCTATTCTTCTGGGGCGTTTGGCTGCATTTCTATCAGCTGACCAGCTGGCCGGAAGAAGAGCGAATGATTCAGGTTCACATTGAAGGTAGTGTCAAACAGCCGGGAGTATACACCCTCCCGCAATCGGCGCGCCTAGCAGAACTCCTAGAAGAGGCAGGAGGATTGTCAGATGATGCGGATGCGCCGAGGATCAATCTGGCAAAGAGGCTTATGGACGGGGAGAAGGTCTTGATTCACCCAAAGCCTGTAGAGGGAGACGGGTCTTCGTCTTCATCTCTCCAGAGCTATCTGCCGCTAGAAAAGGAGATGTGGGAAGCGATTCCGGGGATCGGACCTGCCACGGCGCAGAAAATTATAGAGTATTTACAGGAGCATCCCGCTGCCGCCATAGAGGATTTGATTCATGTCCGCGGCATCGGTCCTTCTAAATTGGCTGTGATCAAGGAATATTTTGAGGAATAGGAGAAGAATCATGACAGATAAGAAAAAACGTCTGACTCAGCGAAGCGCCACGGCTGGCTGAGCGGCAAAAATCAGTCCCGGCAGGTTGTCGGGTATCATGTGCTCGCTTCCGGAGTTCTCCGATCCTCTTTTGTTGACCGGCTTTTCTAAAAACGAAGACGCAGGTGTGTACAAAATCAGTGAGACAGAGGCTATTATCGCGACGCTCGATTTTTTCACGCCCATTGTGGATGATCCCTATACATTTGGTGCGATCGCCGCCGCCAATTCTCTCAGCGACGTGTACGCCATGGGCGGAAAGCCAAGGCTTGCGATGAATATTCTCTGTGCGCCCGACGATATGGACGACGAGGATCTCGCTGCCATTTTAAAGGGCGGAGCGGATAAGATCTTAGAGGCCGGAGCACTTCTTGTCGGAGGGCATTCCGTGCGCGACAATGAGCCGAAATACGGTCTCTCGGTCGTCGGCTTTGTCGATGTGGACAGAGTGCTCACTAACGCAGGCGCCAAACCCGGAGATCGCCTGATCCTCACCAAAGCACTGGGGAGCGGCATTCTCACCAGCGCCGGTAAGAGCGGAAGAATCGCGCAGGATGAACTCGAAGAGGTCACCCAGAGCATGATGGCACTAAATGCAGGTGTCGCAGAAGCGCTGGGAGACATTCTTCCTCATGCCGCCTCAGATATTACGGGCTTTGGTCTTCTTGGCCACCTCTGTGAAATGATGGAGGCGAGCGCCACCACCGCAGAGATCGACTTCTCTGCCCTACAGCTGTTTGATCAGGTTCCTCAGCTCAGCCGTGAGGGACATAGCCCGGGCGGAAGCAAAAAGAACGAAAAGCACTTCGGGATATATACAGACTGGGGAGATCTAGAAGATTGGCAACGCGCCATCCTGGCAGATCCTCAGACTTCCGGGGGACTTCTTCTGAGCATACGCGAAGAGGATGCGCAGGAGGCGCTTGAGCGCCTTCAGCGTTCGCTATCTACCCCGGTAGCCCTTGTTGGAACAGTCCATCCTTATGAGGAGGTTCTCCTCAGATGCAGGAGGTAATAAATGAATGGCTATCAAAGCCTGCCATCAGTCGACGCACTATTAACGGATCCGCGCTCCCAGGAACTTCTAAAAAAGTGGAAGCACGCTTGGCTTGTCTACCATCTGCGCGCCGTTCTCGAGGAAGAACGTGAAAAGCTCAGGCAAAAAAGCCCGGACTTTGATCCGCAGGTAGAGCATCTTCTCGACAAGGTAGAGAAGAGGCTGGCAGGATTTCCGTCTCTCGTTCCACTGATTAATGCCACGGGCGTGCCGCTTCACACCAATGTCGGACGCGCGCCATTTGGTGAAGCCCTGATGGATCATCTCAAACACACGCTCAGCGGCTACTCTAATTTGGAGCTCGATCTCAACACCGGAAAACGCGGCAAGAGAGGGAAGCATCTGGAAGGGTATTTATCCTATCTCTTCGGGGCAGAGTCGATTCACTTGGTCAATAACAACGCCGCCGCCGTCCTTCTTGTCCTGTCTCATTACGCAAGGGGAAAAGAAGTGATTCTCTCAAGAGGCGAGCTGGTCGAGATCGGTGCAAGCTTTCGCATTCCCGATATCATCACGTTTTTCGACGCAAAACTAAAAGAAGTCGGCACCACCAATCGAACACATCTGAGCGACTATCAACAGGCAGTGACGGAAGAGACAGCTCTTTTGATGAAAGTGCATCCAAGTAATTTTTACATGGAAGGATTTACAAAAGAAGTGACGATTGCTGAACTGTCAGACCTGTCAAAAGAAACCGGGATTCCACTATATGAGGATGCTGGCAGTTTGGGTTTGGGTTCGTTTGATTTTGAGGACGGAAGAAAAGTGCTTGAAGAGCATCTTTCTCTTGTGGACGTCCTGACGTTTAGCGGAGATAAGCTCCTTGGAGGCCCCCAATGTGGCATCATTCTTGGAAAAAAAGAATTTGTCGAACCACTTAAAAAGAATCCGCTCAGCCGGGTGCTTCGAGCCGACAAATTGACGATTGCAGCCCTTGAGGCGACGCTTCTTTCTTATCTGAAAGTCGATCAGCCGTCGGCTCTTGAAGCGATGATCCAGATGCCTGAAGAGGAACTCCTGGAGAGAACGAAGCGACTGCAAGAAGCACTTGGAAAGGGCGAGATCATCTCCGGTGTCTCACCTCTTGGAGGAGGCGCTCATCCCAGAGTACGGCTTCCTTCGGTGAAACTGGCTCTGCGACCCGACTCTCTGAGCGCTGCTCTTCGACAACTTCGAGAACATGTGCCGCCAATTATTGTGCAGGTGGAAGAAGAAAGACTGCTGATCGATCTTCGCACGGTCCTTCCCTCAGAGGAGCCGGTCCTTCTGCAAGCCCTTCGTGAGGTATTGGTGTGAGGAGTATGGTCATCGCCACCGCGGGGCATGTAGATCACGGAAAAACGACCTTGATCGCCGCGCTTACGGGGATTGCAACGGATCGTCTGGAAGAAGAAAAACAGCGTGGCTTGACGATTGTCAACGGCTATGCGTATGTGCGCCGCGAGGACGATTGGGTGCATGTGCTCGATGTCCCGGGGCATGAGCGATTTGTCAAGAACATGCTCAGCGGTCTTGACAGTGTGGATTTGGCCCTTTTGGTGATTGCCGCGGATGAGGGCGTCATGCCGCAGACGAGAGAGCATCTTGCGATCGTCGAACTGCTCGGCGTTTCACGGCTTCTCGTTGCACTGACGAAAATCGATCGAGCGGACGAGACGATGCAGCTGATTGTGCACGAAGAAGTGGAAGAACTCTTATTGGGGACGTCTTTTGAGGGCGCTCCTGTCTTTGAAGTGGATTCTGTCTCGAAAAAAGGTATCGAGGCACTCAAAGACGCTCTTTTTGAAGAACTTGCGCGCCATGCTGCGCGCCCGGCTTTCTATCCGAGACTGGCAGCGGACCGCCACTTTAAGCAAAGAGGCGCCGGTGACATCGTGACGGGAACGCTAGAAGGTGCACCGCTGAAAAGAGGAGACACCCTGAGCTTGTATCCCGGAGGAGAGCTCTTTCGCATTCGCGGGCTTCAAGTGCACTCACAAGAGCGCGAAGAAGTCCTTCCGGACAATCGCGTGGCGCTTCAGCTGAGCGGCAAAGACAATGTGCAGCTCGAGCGAGGAGACGTGCTTGCCCAAAAAGATGTCTATGCGACGAGCGATCAGATGCTCGTTCGGGTGAGGCAGCTTCTTGAGATGGAAAGCGACCGGCGCATCAGTGTCTATTTCGGGAGCAGAGAGCTAAAAGGTAAACTGCGTTTTTTCAGCGAAGAAGGTGCCCTCCTTCAACTGGAGGAAAAGACGCTGTGCTTCTTTGGGCAACGCGCCATCGTGCGAAGTGAATCTCCTGCCCTTACGCTTGGGAGTGTAGAAGTACTTGACCCGATACCGCCAAGGGGGAGAAGGGTGCAAAAAGAGCGCATGGAAAAGCTTCTTTCAGCGCATTCGCTGACGGAGCAGATCGAGCTAATTTTGCAAAAATATCTCTGGGGCGCAACGGAACAGGAACTGGAGAGAGAACGGACCAAGCGCTTTTCTGAGTTAGAAGCGTCGTTTCCCTTTAAAAGAGTAGGGGGAAGGCTCTTCAGCGCTGACACACTGGAGCGAGCTGTCAGCTCCATGCAAAAGAACGTGGAGCTCTTCTTTGAAAAGAATCCGCTTCGACACTACGTGGAAAAGGAAGAGTTTCGAAGTCGCAACTACGCTTCATGGCCACGCGATGCCGTGGAGGCACTCTTACAGCTTTTACAGGAGAGGGAACAGATTAGGACGGAAGAGAGCCGTCTGTATCTCCTGGATCATACGCCCCAACTCAGCGAGTCGGATGCAAAACTGAAAGAATCCCTCCTTCAGAGATTGGAAGAAGCGAAAACCCAACCCCTTGAAAAAACGGAATTGCTAAAAGAAAACCCGAAAATGGAGGGGGTTTTAAGGTATTTAAGAGAATCCGGCGACATCATATTCATCAATGATGAATTAATCATGAAAAAGAGTTGGCTAAATTATGTAGTAAATGATATAATTGATGCGATAAAGAAAGAGGGTCCTTTGGAAATTGCGGATTTCCGCAAAAGGCTCCATTTGAGCCGAAAATTTCTTGTACCTCTCTTAGAATATACGGACGCTCGGCAAATTACCAGACGAATAGAAAATAGACGAATTTTGTCAAAGGAGAGTGCATATGGATCGAATCTTGATTGTCGATGATGAACCTATTCTGCTGAAAGGACTGAAATTCAGTCTCAATCAGGAAGGGTACAAAGTAGAGACTGCCCTGGATGCTGAGGAGGCCTTGGAAATCCTCGAGAACGACAAGTTCGATTTGATGGTTCTTGATGTCATGCTTCCGGGAATGAGCGGAATTGAGTTGTGCAAAACCATCCGTGAAACATCCAATATGCCCGTCATCATGCTGACAGCTAGAGGAGATGATGAGTCGAAGATTCTCGGACTGGAAGCGGGTGCAGATGACTATATGTCCAAGCCCTTTAATATCCTGGAACTCAAAGCCCGTATCAAAGCCATTCTTCGACGAGTGAAACCGAAAAATCTCAACAACACGTCCATTATCGAATACGATCGATTCAGCATTAATTTCTTCGGCAGAAAAGTCGTCTTTGAAGACAGGGAAGTGACACTCACGGCGAAAGAGTTCGATTTGCTGTTACTCTTAGTGCTAAACGAAGGCACCGTGTTCAGCCGCGAAGAGCTCTTGGAGAAAATCTGGGGCTATGAGTACTTCGGAGATGTGCGCACAGTGGATGTGCATATCCGTCGGCTGAGAGAGAAAGTCGAAGCAGACAGTTCTCATCCTGAATTTATTATGACGAAATGGGGGACGGGTTACTATTTTAAGCAGTAGATCTATCTCGTTCAATCTTGGGTGGAAACTCGTTTCCACCTATTTTCTATTGATGACAACGGCACTTCTATTGATGATCAATGTGACCTATGTCACGGTGTCAAAAAAAGAGCTAGAGCTGAATGCACGTCATTCTACCTTTCGAGCCAATGTCATCGCCAGAGATCTTTTATCCAATACCGGCGAGTTCACAGAAGACTGGGGGCTCAGAGCCGATGCGCTTTTGGCGCCTTTTATCAAAGATGAGCAAGTGCGCGTTCTTATTTTCAACGATGTCGACCGAGTCCTGGTGGACACCGGAGCCAAGCTGCGCGGATTGACCCTGGAGTTCAACCTGCTAAAAGAATGTAGAAACACGAAGACGCCACGGTATGCTCAGTATCGTGTCAGCGACGGGACGAAGGCGTTGTATACGATCTATCCCATCTTACGTGACAATGAATACAAAGGGGCGGTGCTTCGCATAGAGGAAACCGATCCTGCATTTAGTCTCTCCCTCGGCTCCATCGTACAGGACATGGCGCTGTATGGACTGGGGCTCATCGTCATGGGGTCATATCTGGGGCATCAGCTTCTCAAAAGGTATCTGCAGCCCGTCGATGAATTGCAGGCGGGTGTCAGTGCGCTGACGCGAGGAAACTTTGAATACCGCATTCCCCAGGAAGATCGCACGGATTTTTCTCCTCTTGCGACGAGTTTGAATATCTTGGGAAGTCGTCTGGCGGAAATTGAAGAGCAGCAGAGTGAATTTGTCGCCAGTGTCTCCCATGAGATCAAAACGCCGATTGCCGCGCTGAAGATCATCACCGAGTCGCTTCTCGATGCGAGAGATACCGTAGACCGAGAGACGATCTTTGACTTTCTTGAAGATGTCGATACGGAGAGTGAGAGATTAAAAGAGATTGTCGAAGACCTCCTCTATCTGGTGAAGCTGGAGAAAAAACAGATGCGCCTTGACGTGGATACGCGTCCCATCAGCCGCTGCTTAGAAGATTCCATGAGTCTTCTCGAGCCACTTGCCAATCAGAGCGGCATCACACTGCATCGCGAGTTCACCCAAAAGGTATTTGCTGAGTTTGACTACAATCGCTTTAAGCAGGTCTTTATCAACCTCATCGCAAATGCCATCAAATACAACAATCCCGGAGGAAATATCTTCGTCCGTCTCTATGAGGAAAAGCAGATGGTGATCATAGAGATAGAAGATGACGGATGGGGCATTCCCGAAGACGATATTCCCTACATTTTCAACCGCTTTTATCGGGTGGATAAAGGGCGTGCCCGCTTAACCGGGGGAACGGGACTGGGATTGTCGATTGCAAAAGAAGTCGTCTCCTTACATTACGGTGAGATTACTGTCGATTCCATTGTCGGAAAGGGAACGCTGTTTCGCATCACGCTTCCCAAGAGAATGGAGGTCACCGGATGATCAATAAGTATGGGTATCCGATTCTGATCACTTTACTCTGCGTGCTGATCATCGCAAACACCATCTTCCTTGCAAACAATGCGTCGGGACCGCCGGATGCGCCCTATGATATGGGGCCGCGTCCCGGGGACTTTTTCCCTTCGTTCAAGGTTTACTACGTGGAAGGGGAGGAACTGCACAGTGTGCAGCGTCTGATCCGCACCGTCCGAAGGAGTCCGGTGCTCAACGCACTCGCCGCGTACAACTTGGTCGCTGAAGAGACGCTTTATGACCGATATGGCAAATTGATGCTCCTTGACATCCTTGACGTCTATGAAGGAGAAAAGACGATCTTTTTAAGAGCCCGGCCGGAGGGTTTTGAAGCTATTCGCTACAATACGGAGAATTTTTATCTGTATATCATGAGTTTGGTGAACACCTTGACTGAAGTGGCACCTGGAAAGCGCGTCGCCTTCCTCTTTGAAGATATGGTGGAAAATCCCGTGCTCTACAGCATTGATATGAACCGCCTGTTCGAGCGCGATGAGAGCGTCATCTTGCACAGTGAAGAGGAAGTCTATGCGGCGCTTGAGCTGTTCTTGCGCGCGATCGATCGCCAGAACACAAACATCGCCTATAAGAAAATTTCTCCTGAAGATCAGGTGTATTACAGTTACTCTGATTTCTTCGCCTACGCCAGGATGTATCGCAACTTGCACTCCAATGAGCTGCCGGTGGACTACAGGATGAGCAGAACAGAAGGCGGCTACTCCGTTACGGTGTATTATCCGGAGACTTCAGCGTCCCCGATGGAAGTATGGCATCTCGAGGGAATCGGCGACACGATCTATGTCCTGATGGATTCAGAAGCGTTTGAACAGTTTATAGAAGAAATGGGAGGCTCGCAAGCCTCCCCATAAAGAGCGTGGCGGTGGTGGATGGGAATCGAACCCACCGGAGATGCTCTGAACACCTCCTGCCGGTTTTGAAGACCGGAAGGGACACCAGCCCCTATCCACCTCCCTAAAAGAGGGGTTTTTCTTCTTTTCGAAGAAGACGGCCGATATTGGCCCGATGTTGGAAAATGACGAAGATGCCTGTAAAGAGCGCTGTGTAAAACAGGGGCGAGACACCGTGAAGCAGCCAGGCGACCAAAGGGGCGGAGGCTGCGCTGCTCAGCGATCCCGCGCTCATGCGACGTGTGAGAAACAACACGCCAAATTGCACGACAAGTAAGATCGCTAAGACGCGCCAGTCTGCGGCGAATAACATCCCGCTGGCCACGGCCACCCCTTTTCCTCCTTTAAAGTTGACAAAGGGAGAAAAACAATGTCCGAGTGTGGCTCCGATGCCACCGATCAGTCCGAAGGGCGCTCCGAAAATGGCCTGGGCGATCCAGAAACTGCCGGCTCCTTTAAGCATATCCAATATATAATTGATCACAGCATAGCCGATGCCCAGGGCTCTCATGACATTGGTCGTGCCGAGGTTTCCGCTGCCTTTGGTGCGAAGGTCATAGCCTCCGACAAGGCGAACGAGAATATAGCTGTAGGGAACGCTCCCCATCAGGTAACCAATCAGCAGGCTGATAATCCATTTTTCCATAGTAAGAGAATTATAGCATTCATGCGTGATATAATCAAAGAAAAAGAGGAGATCATGCTCATTACCTCGGACCGTAGCAAGACCTTTCGCCGCCTGATGGCGATCCGGAAGCGTCCGAAAATTGAAAAAAAACTCCTTCTTGAAGGGGAGGCGATGCGCCGTCAATTGGAAGATTTTTGCATCCCCTATACACTCTATGCAAAAGAGGGAGAAGAGGTGGATTCCGAGGTGTTTTTGCGTGCCGAGCTCTTTGATCGGCTCGTATCCACTGTGACGCCTCAGCCCTTTCTATTGGTCGTCGATATCCCTGAAAATAAACCGTTTGATGAAGGAGCTATTCTTGTGCTCGATCGGATTCGCGACCCGGGCAATCTGGGGACGATCCTTCGAAGCGCCGCGGGCTTTGGCATCAATAACATCCTCTCTTTAAAAGGGAGCGTCAGCTGGACGAACACCAAGGTGCTTCGCTCCTCGCTTGGCAGCATCTTGTCGCTAGTGATTCACGAAGACGGCTCCCAAGAAGATCTGATGCGCATAAAGAAGGCAGGATACCGCCTGATCGGTGCGGATATGTACGGAGAAGATGTCCGCACATTCAGTGCACCGGACAAATGGGCGCTGATGATAGGAAATGAAGGAGAGGGGCTCTCCAAGGCACTTGAACCCCTGCTCGATGACAAGCTCAGTATCCCTATGAAGGGTGAGATGGAGTCGTTAAATGCCGCAGTGGCGGCGTCGATCTTACTGTATTGTATGACCATGAATAAGGAGTACAAATGAACTGTTCTAATTGCGG
>DUVM01000161.1 GCA_012841045.1 Tissierellia bacterium
CAATTAACTTGTTCTGATTCACCCAATAGTGTGTCCGTCCCTAATTCTTAAAAATACAGACCCGAATGAATAAAAGGTCGTGCATGTGTCAATACCCTTAGATTCCTTTGCATCCAACAAAACAAAATAACAATGAAATATTGAACTGAGTCTTATAAAGTAGACAGGTTAATTCATCAAAGAAGTAGCTACTGGGCTGTATGCCTCCGGAACTCCTCTGGGGCCATGCAGCCTAGTTTTTCTTGCCATCGTTCGTGTTGATAATAATGCATGTAATTATGGATTTCTTCAATCAACTGGTCCATGTGATCAAAGCTCATACCATAAAACATCTCCGCCTTGAGTGTTCCGAAGAATCCTTCCATTGGGCCATTATCGATACATCTGCCTGGTCGGGACATACTATGTACCATGCCGGCTTCATCCAATAGTTTTTTAAACGCACGACTTGTATACTGGAATCCTCGATCATCATGAAATAACGGTTTGGCATCCGGATACTTTTTCCGCGCCATACGGAACATCTCAAATACCAGTTGGTTGTTGTTTCGAAAAGACAGGTTGTACGCTGGAATACTATTGTCGTATAGATCTAAGATGGGACTAAGATACAGCTTTCTGGAGTCTCCCGGGATGGAGAATTCAGTCACATCGGTTAACCATTTCTGATTCGGCTTTATTGCGCAAAAGTCGCGGTTAAGGATGTTTTCAGCAACAACATCCGGTTTGACTTTTCGATAGTGTTTTCTCTTGCGTCGTATCCTAGATTGTAGTCCAAGGTAACCCATGAGTCGTCGGATATATCCTCTGGAATAGTGAGTCCCCAGATGTCGATTGATGTACATCGCCATGCGACGATAACCCAACTTTTGTTTGTGTTTACGATGAAGATACCGAATCCAAGCGCAAATTCGCTTGTTCTGTTTTTCTTGCGGCGTCGCTAGGCGCTGTCGGTTTTTATAGTAGGAAGCTCTCGAGATGCCAAGGATGTGACAGAGAAGAACGACACTTTCGCCTTGTTCTTGAAACAAATCTACGAGTTGATACTCGATTCCAAATCTCACTTTCGTGAGCGTCTTTGGGCGAGCAATTCCTCTTTTTTTTAAGAACACGGTTCTCAAGATCCAGACGATGATTTTCCCTCTGTAATCGGTCGTAGTCTCGCTTCAAACGTTCTAACTCCGTTAACGCTGTCAAATCAACCTCGGCCACCGGTTTGCGCCCTCGCTTCTTATGTAGACTCGCTTCACCTTCCTTGAGGTAGGATCGAGTCCACTGATAGACCGTTCCATACTTGATACCGAATCGAGCGGCGGCAGCCGTATAATTCATGTCATGATCCAGCACCCATTGAATGACTTCTTTTCGCTCCGCAACCGTCGTCGTTTTACTGCTCATGGTATACACTCCGGGATGTAGATGATAGTCGGTGATTTCATTTCTATTATCCCATGAGTGAATCCAACGGGCAATGACACGATTACTTAGTTGGTATTTTGCACCCAGCTCAAAACAAGAGATACCGGTAGCATAAAACTCTTCAATCAGTAATTGTTTAAACGCTACCGTATACGTCCGATTCCCAGACGCTCTTTCGAAGGCGCTATCACCATGATAACGAAATTCAAGGTACCATTGCTGTAGGGTTGTCTTGCCAATGCCTAATCCTTTGGCTGTTGCTATCGTGCTACCGCCTTGTTCTAGTTGTCGACAAATTTGCCGTTTTTCTTCGGCGCTAAACTTTGATGTTCTTCCCATGAAAAAACCTCACCTAGGTAGACAACCTTTGATGAATTAGGTTGTCTACTTTTGGTGAGGCAGTTCAAAAAAGCTGGCTTTTTTTCGAGAAAGAAAAAGTAGAACGAACATCATCAGATGTCAAAGATATTTTCCCGCTTCGCGCAGGCTAAGAGGGGATAAACGCTCCCGGTGGCGGTTGAGAAAGTCGCGCACCCACTCAGGGTTTGTCTTAGAGTATTCCCTCAGACTCCAGCCGATGGCTTTATTGATGAAAAACTCATCGCTGCCAAAGTTCTCCGTGATGACGTACTCGAGTAGCTCTATATC
Source organism: Tissierellia bacterium (assembly GCA_012841045.1). Taxonomy (GTDB): domain Bacteria; phylum Bacillota; class Clostridia; order Peptostreptococcales; family Acidaminobacteraceae; genus DUVM01. The sequence goes on from DUVM01000161.1 coordinate 2,068, forward strand.
CGTCTCTTCTTTGTATTCAAGCTGATGATTGATGGCGATGCGCCGCAACCAAATATCCTCATCCGTTGCCCAGTCTTGAAGAATCCTCTTCGTACGCACATCCTTCCTTGCAATCTCGCCGACGATCCCATCGAGAACATCAATAGAATCCCACCACTGATGCTGCTTAATGAAGGGAAACAGTTTGGGGAGATGTTCATGAAGGAGTTTTTTCCTGATCGCCAGTAATGCGTCAAGAGCAAGATAGTGCATTTCGCGCTCGTGCGCTTCATAACACATCGTAAGCACATCCCAATCGATTTTCTCTCTGTTCTTGAATTCTCTAATGAATCCCTTCGAGAGGGATCGACGAAGGGGAGTAGGGATGCCAAAAAACACAAAGTGTCCTCTCATATATTTGCTCATCCCTTCAGCCTTTTGTTCATCAGCGTGGGAGGAGAAACTATGCCTTATGGTCTCAAATTGTTTCGTCATTTACATCCTTTCATTCGAATTTATTCACGAGAAGAAATCAGCTAATCAGAACATGCTCTCATTCCAAATCTGGACTGGAAAGTATTCAGCCTATGGAGAGGGAGAATAAGATCAAAAGATATGCACTCTCATCATAGCATGGTCAAGTGGATTTGTCGGATAGAACCGACCCTTCAACCTCTAAAAGAGAAAGAATTGCACACCGCTAGAAGGCATATTGAAG
>DUVM01000025.1 GCA_012841045.1 Tissierellia bacterium
ATGGGAGGTGTTTTTAATGCGCCACCTCGGATACTCTTGGCGAGAAGCTCACGAAGATGCCCATTTACTAGAACATGTGGCGCCTGAGCGGATGATGGAACGGCTCGATCGATTCTTGAATTATCCGCAGACGTGTCCGCACGGCTCTTGGATTCCCCAAAAAGGGGAGATTCCGGAGCGCCTTACGTTACAGAGACTCTCTGAACTACGTGTGGGAGAACGCGCCACGGTGATTCGTTTGGAAGAAGACGGTGCGCTGCTCGATTATTTGGAGCGCATTGGCCTGCAGATTCATGAGCCGATAGAAGTGCAGGCAGTCGAAGACTACGAAGGACCGATGAAGATTTTACAGGGTGCAAAGAGCATCCACATCAGTTATAAAGCGGCAACACAAGTGTTTGTCGAGCGTCATGAAGACGCAAAGGATAAGAGGAAATAAAGTGAACTATAAAACTATTCTGAAAAGAAAATGGCCGACACTGGCACTAATTGCGCTCATGCTCTTGATCGTCATCATGGGTGCCATTCTCGGCGGATGCAAAGTACAGAACAAAGAGACACCTTCTGATGGAAAGCTACAGGTCGTCGCCACGACCACGATGCTACGTGATCTCGTCACTGTCCTTGGGGGTGAGCATGTTGATGTCATAGGTTTGATGGGTCCGGGCATTGACCCGCATCTCTATCAGGCGAGCGCAGGGGATGTCAACACGATGATGAGTGCAGATGTCGTCGTCTATAATGGTCTGCACTTGGAGGGTCGCATGGGAGATGTCTTGGCTTCTCTAAAACAACAGGGACGCCAGACGATCTCAGTCGAAGAGGGACTCGATGAGAAGTTCCTTCTGGCCGATGAAGAAAACCCCGAAATGCACGACCCGCACATCTGGTTTGATGTATCCATTTGGAAAGAAGTTGCCAAATATGTGGCCGAGCGCCTGGGGGAGGTAGATGAAGCCAGAGCAAACATCTACGCTGAGAATTTGCAGAAGTATTTAGGGGAACTGGACGAACTGGATAGCTACATCAAGAGCCGCGTCGCGGAGTTGCCCGAAAGTCAACGCGTATTGATCACCGCTCATGACGCTTTTGGCTATTTTGGCTACGCGTATCAATTTAAGGTGATGGGACTGCAGGGCATCAGCACCGATGCCGAGGCAGGAACGGCTGATGTCAGCAAGCTGGCCGACTACATTGCAGAGAACAAGATCCGCGCGATCTTTGTGGAATCTTCCGTTCCCGTAAAGAGCATCGAGGCGTTGCAGGCTGCTGTGAAAGCGAGGGGCTTTGAAGTGGATATTGGTGGGGAGCTGTACTCTGACGCTCTTGGAGATGAGGCTTCCGGGCACGACACCTACATCCTTACGCTAAAGGCCAATATCGACACCATCGTCAATGCCTTGAAGTAGAACAGGAGTGAAATGTGAAAGAAAAAGACTTTGCGGTGCGTGTTCACGACTTAAGCGTCGCCTACGACATGAAACCCGTCCTGTGGGATATTGACCTATCCATTCCACGAGGAAAGCTGGTGGCGATTGTCGGTCCTAATGGGGCCGGAAAAACGACACTGATCAAAGTCATGCTAGGTCTGATGAAACCGGTCTCCGGTGCAGTGGATTTCGGGGAGCCGATGACAAAGAAGTTGAGAAAGCAAATCGCCTACGTGCCTCAGAGCGGAAGTGTCGATTGGGACTTTCCGACGACGGTGCTTGATGTCGTCATGATGGGCAGATACGGTCATCTTGGGTGGTTTACACGCCCTGGAAAGGCTGAGAAAAAACTGGCGCTGGATATGCTGGAAAAAGTCGGGATGCAAGCGTTTGCGTCCCGACAGATCAGTCAGCTCTCCGGAGGCCAGCAGCAGCGAATCTTTTTGGCTCGCGCCCTGATCCAACAGGCCGACATCTACTTTATGGATGAGCCTTTTAAAGGGGTGGATGCGCAGACAGAGAGGTCGCTTGTCGCTCTGCTAAAGGATCTAAAAGAGCAGGGAAAGACGGTGGTGGTCGTCCATCACGACCTGCAGACGGTGGAGGACTACTTTGACTGGGTGACGCTGATCAACCTGCATGTGATGGCCAATGGCCCGGTAAAGGAAGTATTCCACGAGGAGAATCTTGCCCGGACCTATGGCGGGAGAGGACTCCTCCTAAAGGGTGCGCAGTAATGGAAAAGCTCTTCGCCATTTTCACGGATTACACATTTCAGACGGTTGCCCTCGGGTCAGCCCTCTTGGGGTTGATCAGCGGTGTATTGGGAAGCTTTGCCGTTTTGAGAAGGCAGAGTCTCCTGGGAGACGGCGTCTCGCATGCCGCTCTACCGGGGGTGGTGATGGCTTTTTTACTGACCGGCATCAAGAACACAGAGATACTGCTTCTCGGAGCGCTCCTGACAGGGCTACTCGCCACATTCTTCATCATGGGCATCGTCAGGCACTCGCGCATCAAATTTGACAGCGCCCTCGCGCTGGTCATGTCTGTCTTTTTTGGGCTGGGTCTTGTGCTATTGACCTATTCCCAGAAACTCCCCAATGCCAATCAAGCCGGACTGAACCGCTTTATCTATGGGCAGGCATCGACCCTGCTCCAGCGTGACATCGTCTTGATGGGTGTCTGTGGGTTTGTCCTGCTGCTGTTTGTCGTCCTGTTTTGGAAGGAGTTCAAGCTGTTTTCCTTTGATCCGGAATTTGCCGCGTCTTTGGGATTTTCCACGGGGAAACTGAATGTGCTGCCGTCTTTTTTGATCGTCTTGGCGATCATCATCGGCCTGCAGACAGTCGGTGTGGTGCTGATGAGTGCGATGCTGATTGCGCCGGCGGTGGCAGCGAGGCAGTGGTCCCATCGCCTGTGGCTGATGGTCTGTCTCGCGGCGATTTTTGGCGCATTGTCCGGCGTCATCGGCACACTTCTTAGCTCTTCATATGCCGGGCTCCCGACGGGACCGGTGATCGTCGTCTGTGTGACGCTTATAGCCGCCCTCAGCCTGCTCGTAGCGCCAAGACGTGGCATCTTGCACCGCATCTATTTAAGAAGGAAGACGCGTGCATATATTGAATCAGAAGGAGGTGGCGTATCGTGAGTGCCTCTGCAGAAATTCAGCTGATTGCCGTGATCGTCTCGGTATCCTGCGCATTGCCGGGAGTTTTTCTCGTGATGCGCAAGATGTCGATGATGTCAGACTCCATCACCCATACGATTTTACTGGGGATCGTCATCGCGTTTTTTGTCACGCACGATTTGCGCTCTCCCATTCTCATCGTCGGCGCAGCGCTGATGGGGGTAATCACCGTGTGGCTTACAGAGATACTTGTGAAAAGTCGCCTGGTCTCTGAGGACTCGGCCATCGGGATCGTATTTCCCCTGCTGTTTTCGATCGCCATTATTTTGATTACACGCTACGCCGGGACGGTTCACTTGGACACCGATTCGGTCCTGTTAGGTGAGCTGGCCTTTGCACCCTTTGAGCGCATGATCGTGCGCGGCGTCGATATCGGTGCCAAAGCGATCTACACGTCCGGTGTCCTTCTCCTAATCAATCTGATCCTGCTGATCGTGTTCTACAAAGAATGCAAAATCGCCACCTTTGATCCCATGCTCGCTGCCGTGCTCGGCTTTTCGCCGACACTGATCCACTACGGTCTGATGAGCGTGGTTTCCTTGACGGCGGTAGGTGCCTTTGAAGCCGTGGGATCGGTGCTGGTCGTGGCATTTATGATCGGTCCGCCTGTCACCGCTTATCTTCTCACCGATAATCTGAGCCTTATGCTACTGTTTAGCGCGGGATTTGCCGCTCTCAGCGGAGTGCTGGGTTATCAGCTTGCCACATTTCTTGATGTCTCGATTGCCGGTAGCATGGCACTCACCACGGGCCTCCTCTTTGCCATCGTCTTTGTCTTTGCGCCCCATCGAGGGTTGATTTCGGCGCTGCTTAGAAAGCGAAAGCAGAGGCGAGAATTTGCGGGATATACTCTTCTCACCCATATCTGGCATCACGAAGGCAAGCCTGAAGAAAGAGAGGAAAACGCCGTCGCGACGATTGGGAAGCATCTTCGCTGGGATGAGAAGAAGCTAAGGCGCACCTTGACCCCTTTAAAGGCGAATGGAAAAGTAGCTGTTGTCGACGGAGTGATCAAAATCACTTCGAAGGGCCGAGAGGATTACAGGCAGTTTGTAGAGCAGCTACTTTCGTAAAGAATGTCTGAATTGTTATTACAGAAGCCTAGAGAGTGTCTGGGGCGAGGAGGGGTGATGAGCGTCGACTCGCCACTTTTTGTGAACAAGTCGAGAGCAGAAAAGTCACGTAGGTGGGCTTCAGGCTTTCTCCAGCTTGTAACCGTCTATGCTTGTCTTATATAATGAAGTTCGGAGGAGCCATGGACATCTATGTATTAATTGCTGCGTCGGGGATTTCTAGGCGCATGGGAGAGGATAAACTCCTACTCCCCTTAGAAGTGGGGACTGTCATTGAAGAGACCATGGAGATTTTTTCGCATGAGAAGATCAAAGGCGTAGTCCTTGTGTGTCGCGACCCAGTTGTCGAACAGATGGGCCGCCGACATCCAAATATCACGTCTGTCGTCAAAGGAGGAGAACAGCGGGCGGAATCTGTCATGGCCGGCCTGCGAGCCATTCCTGAGGGCAGCTACGTACTGGTGCACGATGGGGCCAGACCTTTCCTATCGGATGCTGCGCTGGAGCGAGCTATCGAAGCCGCTGAGAAGAAGCTCTGTTTCTTTCTGGGCATTCCTCTGCGCGACACCCTAAAGGAGATGGAAAGCCATGTGGTCAAACGCACCCCTCCGCGTGAACACTTTGTGCTAGCTCAGACGCCACAGGGCGCTCCCAGAGATCTGCTCTTAGCTGCGTATGAAGAGGCAAAGAGGGCAGGCTTTGTGGGGACAGATGACTGCAGCTACCTTGAGTTCTATGGCGTGGAAGTGGTACTCGTTCCCGGGGAAGAGGGCAACTGGAAGCTCACTTTTCCTGAAGACAGAAGGTTGCTGTAGATTTTTCAGAAGCTGCGATATGCATCGCCTTGCCTAGATATCACCGGGGAGCAAAAGGATGAGAAAGAGTGGGACGAACTCTGATTTCCTGCATCTAGGAGAAAGATGGGTTTGAAAAGGGTCTGAAGTCAGATGCGTTTTGCTCAGCGAATCTTTCGATAGAACTGGAAGTTATAAAGAGTGAAGAAAAACCGAGAAGGAAACAAGAGAAAATCTCCTTTATTACTCTAAAGAGAAAAGCTTATATAGTAATAAATAGGATACATATATTAATAGAAAATGCGATTTCTACAAAATAGTAATTCTATGGTATACGCAGAACAGAGGTGACTATTTTTTATAACCCGAACGAAATCATCTAGTACTCGCTGAGCTAAAGACCTACTTATGGAGGTAAGTTATGAAAAGAATATTAGTTATCTCACTGAGCATCTTATTACTCTTACCTAGTGTCCCTGGATTTGCCGTTCCTGAAACGAATGAAGTCACCTTTGAGACAATTAGTAAAGAAATTGTTTCTGAGCTGTTGGATCTCTTTCCAGAAGCAAATATTGACGAAAAAACTATTACTGAGATTCTAAAGAATTATGAGAATAATATACTTCCTCTAAGCATGAAATCAGATGCTGTTGCAGCAAGCGTTCTTACAAAAAAAATAGATCATAATGAGTCATACACGCTACAGATATTTAAAGACGGCTCCTTTGTATTAACGGGATCTAAAACAGAACTCGTCTTAAACAACACAAGTACAGGATGGGTTACTGAGAATGTAACTTCTTCGTTCAACAATATGTGGATATGGCGATTTGCAATAACAGCCACGTATACGTGGGACACATCTTCAGGATATGGTTACTTTACTGCAAACAGGATCTCCGCTCAAACAAGAGTAAGATCACTCATATGTACTTACTCGAACAAAAGAGCCTATGCAACAGGCAATCTGCTTCAAGATGGCATTGACACAGCGGGTATAGAAGTCTGGGCAACATTAGGTCATCGCGGGGATACAGATACTGGTTATAACCTAGTACCACCATACCCGCTATATTAGACATATAGAGAACTTTGTAGAGTTTTACACTTGACGTTATTACATAGCTTTTGCATCCGATATCTAAAGAGAAACTTCGTTGCTTTTAA